>JBBQUC010000007.1:0-21222 GCA_038212815.1 Cytophagales bacterium | reverse complement strand
CGGGGTTTGTGGGAATAACCATGGTGTACAAGGCCAGTTGGGAATAATTTGCCCACGTTGTTAACCTGAGTTTTCAGGGTGATGCCACCGATAGCACACCCGCTCAACAGGCACTAACCGGGCTGCGGAACGAGGCTCTGCTCACCCAGATCAATAATGTGTGGCTGCCAATCCTGTTGTGGATATGTGCTTTTGAATTTATGTATGTCGGTCTGAAACGCCGTATCCGCGCATACCGCGTCATGTCACTCAGCTTGTTTGCCCTAACACTGCTCAAGTTGTTCTTGTATGACCTCCGGGGCATTTCTGAAGGAGGCCGGATTGCTGCGTTTATCTCGCTGGGAGCCTTATTGCTCATTATCTCCTTCATGTACCAAAAGATCAAACAGTTAATCCTGATCAATGATGCGGCTCCCGCTGCTGACGCATGAATACAAAACTGTATCTGCTGACTGTTGGGCTTCTGCTCAGCGGACTGGCTTCGGCGCAATCGTTCCGGTATCAGGCCAGGGTAGAGCCGGTGAAGCAACCCGGCTATTACCAGATTCTGCTGCCTGCCGATGTAGTTGGGCAATTGAACCCCAGCCTGACCGATATTCGGTTGTACGATAGCTCGCTCCGCGAAGTGCCGTATCTTATGACTCGCCATACCCCGAATCAATCCCCTACATTAGCTGAATTTGAACGGGTTAGTCAGATAACAGTAGCTAGTACAACCACGCTGGTACTGCGTAACCCGCACCCGGCCACACTCCGTACCATGACCTTGCACGTCAGAAATGCCGATGTTCAGAAACAAGCGCAATTGAGTGGTAGTGCAGATGGCCTGCATTGGTATGCCCTGCTCGATGCTATTGAGTTACACCCCACGCCGGCACCCAACCAAACAACCAGTCAACTCCGTATCGACATACCCACCAGCGATTATCGGTATTATCGACTGGTAATCCGGGGCGATTCACTGTCGGCCCCGTTGAATATTTTGCGGATAAGCTACGATTCGGCGAGTCGGATGGCGGGGGAATATTCGCGGATTGGTCGGGTAACATTCACGCAGCGCGACAGCCTGGATAACCATACATACATTCGGGTTACGCGACCTCTGCCCGCCCGGTTCGATAAGCTCAAACTCGATTTTGCGGCATCAGGGCCGTTCAGGCGCAACGCGCTGATTGGTCAGCTTCGTACACGGCACACCCGCCGGGGGCAAACCAGCCAGTTCCTGGAGCGTGTGCAGGCGTTTACCGTTTCATCAGCCAGCGAAAACATCATCACCTTGTCTGACGGACTCACAACCAGCAACCTGTGCATCGTCATCACTAATAACGACAGTCCGCCCCTGATACTGAGCCATGTGCAGGGGTTTCAAATCAACACCTCCCTAACCGCAAACCTGCGGGCTGACACCCCTTATCAGCTACGATTTTCGGCTCCTGATGCCGTAGCCCCTCAGTATGACCTGGCTTACTTCCGACAACACATACCCGCTAATTTACCTAAGGTACCCCTAATCGCTATTCAGGCAATTACTACACCAGCCCTCAATCAGCAGGGAAGGCAACTGCCACGCTGGCTTATTTGGCCCGTGCTGAGCCTGGTACTGCTCCTACTCGGTGTGTTTACCTACCGGATGTTAACGGACATACAACCACCTAACCCCTAGTCCTACCTTAATTCACCACGTTCATGGTGCCCTGCATGATGTAAAAGTGACCCGGCACAGAGCATTCGTACATATAGTTTCCTGGTTTAGTAGGGGCAATGAAATAAATAGATTCGTTGGTGTTGGGCTGGAGCAGGTTGGTGTGGTGCAAGACCTTATCCGTTTGCGGGATGTAGTTTTTCTCCTGCCCTTCCAACCCCAGTTTCATGGCCAGTTCGCCCACCTGAATGGCCGAGCCGGGCATGACCACCACAAAATTGTGGAGCATATCATCTTCGTTGTTGAACACCACCCGAACCTTGCTGCCTGCCTTTACCTGAAACTGCTCCAGCGAGAATTTTAGTCCGGGCTTAGTACCCATATTGATGGTATAATCCGGCTCGCCCCAGCCTGCCGGCATTTCGGTTACTCGCTTAGCCATCGCCTTTCCTGTTACCTTTCCTCCTTTGGCTACGGAGCCTTTGCTCGATTTAGCCGATACGGGTGGTGTATTGGCCGTAGTTGCCAGCATGTCCGAGTGATTATGCCGGGGGGCCAGGCTGGCTGCGGCTACCTTTTCGCCATCGGGCAGATTGTTGAGCGTATAGTAGCCCACGTTGTGCAGCAAAGGCCGCCCTGCCGCTGAGCGTACACCTGTAGTGGTAATTTCATGGATATACCCCAATCGCAGACTATCCACTATCAGGCGGGCACTCAGGCCATCATTAGCCACAATAATACCCTGTATAGGGCAATTGGCGCGATTGATAACGGGGCTGCCGTAGGTAGCGTGGTATTTATAATTAAACCCCGTTACTTTATACGAAGCGGGGTCAGCCGCCAGGTCGCGGTTAACCGGGGCGGTAAACTGAATGGTAAACCCATCGGGCATGGCCCGAATGGTTTTCATCTCGAATGGCATTTTGCCTGTCCAGACTACCCGCTGCAAACTGAAAAGTTCTTTCCCCGTCGAGGACCAACCCCGGCTGGTCATGCCCACAAACATGGAGGCATCGTGGCCCCACACCAGCCGCAACACCCCCGATGAGAACCCCTCGCGGAATGGAAACGCTACGCCCTGATACTGTCCGTTCACTTTCTCAAAATCGACCCGCGATAGAATGCTTTGCCCCTGATCGCCCACAAATACCTGCCCGGCAAACGGGCCAAATTTCCCATTCGTATCGTCGGTCAGCATCCCAGAGGTCGATATGCCCAGAATGCCGTGGGGCAACCAAACGGCGGGAGCTTTCAGGGCCGTAAACCGCTTCGACACGTCGTATAGCGGTTCGCCGGTATTGGGTACGTCCTGCGGTTTGATGTGCAGGGGCGAACCAGGCAAATCTGTCCAGCGCAGGCTTTCAGCATTACCCAGGAAATCGCCCCGCTCCACCTGCGAAATCCGGCCCGACCCCACCCAGTCGCCCTGGTTTTCAGTGTAGAAATAATCACCGGCGGCATTCATACCGTATCCCGCCGGCGAGCGCATCCCGGCGGCAAAGGGAGTCATTTTTCCATCAGGGGTAATCTCCAGCGTCCAGCCGCGCCAGGGGACTAAACTTACGCCATGTCCCAGGCTATTGCTCCAGCCCACATTCAGCGTTACCAGCATATTACCATTGGGCAGAAAGGTTGGCCCGTAGGAGTACTCATGGTAATTCCCCGACAGTGGCCAGGAATACACCTTATCGTACGAGTCGGCCCGCCCATCGCCATCGGCATCGTGCAGGCGGGTTACCTCGCTGCGCTGGGTCACGTAAATATCGCCGTCTTTGTAGGTCAGCCCCAGGGGTTCGTGCAGGCCGTAGGCAAAGCGTTTGTAGGTAGGCCGCTCCGAACCACTGATATACGGATTGGCAACGATCCAGACTTCGCCCCGGCGGGTACAGATGGCCAGATTGCCATCGGGCAGGGTTACCATACCCCCTACCTCCAGAATGATGTCTTCGGGTACGGGCAGTGAAATAAGTTTATAAAAATCGTCCGGTTCGACGTTTCGATCCTTTTCGAGATCGACCTCTGGTTTGGCCAACCCCTTTGGGCCGGGAGCCGGTTGTTTGCTGCTTGAGCTGACAGGTTGCCCGGTTTTAGACTGAATCTGTGCCCAGCCGGTTGCGTAACTGCCCAAACTGAGGCCAGACAGGAGCAAGGCAATTCTGAAAAACGGATGTATGAGATGCTGAATAGTGTTCATATCAGTTGTTGGCTCTTTACCAAATTATTGAATACGTAACTGTACCTGCGTTTTCATTTTTTACCGGCAACAGCATTTCTTTGGTATTACGGGGTGTACTGCGGATTAAAGGCTTCTGGGTTGGGGGCAATTCAATAAAATACTGCTTGTCATTGACTGCGTATAGGCCGTTGGGGAGGGCCGTTATATCACTGCCCTCGGCCACATAACACCAGATATCGCCTGTTTGACTACCCACATTACCGGCAGCAATCGTAGGAGTTACCGTGAATGAATGGGTTAATTTTTTACCGGCCTCCGTAGCGGCAAACGATTCGCGTACAGCCATACCGCCCAGCACTGATTTAAAAACGGGGCGGCCTATATTGTCAATATCATAGCCCAGGTTGGTGTACGTAGTATTCGAGTCGGGCCAGGCCATGTTCTGATCGGTCACATAGGCCAGCGATGGTTTCCCGGCTAGCTCGATTACGCTACCCAGCGGCACGGAGAGCTGCGTTTCGCCCCGACCATGCCACATGGAGGTAGTCTCCAGGAAATCGCCCCGCCAGATTTGCAGGAACTGTCCTTTCTGGAGGTCGATGCTGTAGTTGGCATTGCCCGGCTCGCCCACCGAGATGGTGTGAGTATGTTTCAGGCCGTGGTGATTCACAAAACCACGCTGCATAATGGGTTCGCTGGTAGCCAGCAGCGATATTTCGCTCACTGGCTCCTGCGCCCGAATAATCTGATTCAACGGGGTATATTGAACGCCCGTCCCCTCTACCGCCAGCAGAATATCATTGCTGCGGGCGTACCATAAGCCAAAGTTTTTGTAGTATGTCAGCACCACCGGATGGTCGCCCGCGTCCAGGTTCACCAGGGCGGAGGTTGTACCGCCTTGTTTACCACTGATGGCCATTACTGGCTTATCGTCGATGCGTAGTTCACCCGCACCGTTGGGATTAGCGGGGTTTGTTTCGGAGGGTATCCAGTTTAGATTTAGGTTGAACAGGTACTGCCCGGCTCGTGGAAGATGCAGGTTGCCCGTGATTTTACCACCAAACTTATCGCGGCTGCCAGGGGCCTGATGCGCCAGTACATCCAGGTCAATCTCTCGTCTGGGGGTTAAGGCTGCGAAGTCATTGATGGAAGCAAACTTCCCCTCGTAGCTGCTCAGCTTCATGTGGGTGAGGGTAACAGGTTCGACCCCGTAGGCTTTGTACCGGATATTGCGGATAGCTACTGCCCCATGATCGCCCTGAAACAGGAGTGGCCCCAACGGTTTTTCGTCGGCGAAGGCAGGCCCGCGCGTGGGGCCGGTTACCTCCACATTTTCCTGAATGACGACACCATTCTGCACCACCTGCAAAAACCGGGCGTTAGCCGTTTTCCCGCCTTTCTCGTTGAAGCGTGGTGCCCGAAACACAATTCGGTAGTGTTGCCACAGGCCCGGTGCCCGGCTCACATTCTGGGCGGGTGGGTGACCTTCGTATCCTTTTCGCCCGTCGGGGCGGCTGTCGTCCCAGCGTTCATAAATGGCTCCACAGTCGTGGGCTTTGGGTACTTTTACCCCCCAGCTATCCAGCAGTTGCAGTTCATAGCGACCTTGTAGATAAATGCCGGAATTCGACCCTTTATCCATCATAAAGTCTAGCTCCAACTCCAGATCGCCATGCTCCAGTTTGGTAAACAAATTATCTTTGGCTGTGCCAGAAAGGGCATTGACCAGCACCCCCGTGCCGGGAGTAGCGGTACCTTTGCCCGCCTGATTCAGGTCGTAAAACACATCGCTAACCAGTTTCCAATTACTACCCGTTGGCCTGAAGTCATTCAGGTTCTGGAGACTGATTGTACTAAAGGGCAGGCTATTGGGTTGAGCCGATGTTCCATAAGGGTGGAGTAAAAGGCACAGAACAAGGCACAGAAGCTTCGGTTTCATAATCGATTGGAAACATATATTGCTTAAGGAAAGGGGCGAATATGTACCGAATACTCACTCAGCAACCAGAATTTAGTCACTTCATTCCAGGATTGAGCCTGTTGCCCACCCAGAAATAACGATTGCCCTATCTGACTGTAGAGCGGTCGGTACGTTCCTGTCGGGATTAGCAATAGCTCGCTGCCATTCTTTTATCCAGTAGAACGGTCTGGTTTTACGTACCGCTCAGATGCTGCATTGGCAAAAGCCCACAGAGTAGGCTGTAGGCTTTTGCTGGTTTTAGCGGTACTTACTTATGTTACGCTATGACCATCAACCCTGTTCGGAATGCCTGGCTTAGTCTGCTGCTCATGAGCAGTCTGCTACCTACCGCCCAAAGCCAGCAAATGGCCTCCGCACCCTATACAGAAGACTGGACCTCGCTGGCCAGGCATACCGAAGCCCCTGAGTGGTTTAAAGATGCCAAGTTCGGGATTTATTTCCACTGGGGTGTCTATTCGGTGCCCGCTTTTAGTACCGAGTGGTATCCAAGCCTAATGCACTTCGAGGGCAGCAAAGAGTACAACCATCACCTGGCCACCTACGGGCATCCCAGCAAATTCGGTTACCACGATTTTGTGCCGATGTTTAAAGCCGAACAGTTCAACGCCGACGAATGGGCCGATTTGTTCAAAAAAGCGGGTGCCCGCTTTGCCGGGCCGGTAGCCGAACACCACGATGGGTTTGCAATGTGGGCCAGCAAAGCTACGCCCTGGAATGCCAAAGACATGGGGCCAAAACGCGATATAACGGGCGAACTGGCCAAAGCGATCAAGGGCCGGAACATGAAACTCATCACTACGTTTCACCACGACCGGCACCTGCAACGCTATGCCGACAAACCCAATGAAAAAAAGTTCTGGAATAGCCACTACCCATTCATTCAGGGCATGCCCCCCACCTCTACCGACCCCAAACTGCGGCTACTCTATGGCTGGGTGCCAGAGGCCGAATGGAACGAAAAAATATGGTTTGGCAAGCTGAAAGAAGTCATTGACGGCTATAGCCCCGATATTATCTGGTTCGATTCGTGGCTCGACCAGATACCCGAGCACTACCGCCAGAAGTTCTGCGCCTATTACCTCAACGAAGCCCGTAAGAAAAACCAGGAGGTGGTTATTGTACGCAAGCAAGACGACCTGCCCCTGTCGGTCAGCGTGGATGACCTCGAAAAATCGCGGAAGAACCGGCTGGATACCACCGCCTGGATGACCGACGAAACCATTAGCAAAGGCAGTTGGTCGTACACCGAAGACCTTCAGTATAAGCCCACCGAAGACCTGCTGCATATTTTGATCGATATTGTCAGCAAAAACGGGGTACTGCTGCTCAACATCTCCCCCAAAGCCGACGGCACCATTCCGGCTGAGCAGAAAGCCGCTCTGCTGAGCATTGGCAAGTGGCTCGACAAAAATGGCGAGTCTATTTATGGCACCCGGTCGTGGTACACCTACGGCGAAGGCCCAACCAAAGAGCCGGAAGGCTCATTTGACAATCATCAGCAATTTGCCAAGATCAAATACTCCAACAAAGACATCCGCTTTACCACCAACCGCAACGTCATTTACGCCACCATGCTCGGCAAACCCGATGCTAGCCAGCAAATCCAGCTTGTCTCGTTTGCCAAAGACCAGCTAAAAACTCCTGTGTCTATTAGCACTGTGAGCCTGCTTGGCTCAACCGCACCGCTCAAGTGGACTATGACCGACACGGGCCTGACGATCATGGCTCCGGCCCAAGTTCCCGATGAGATGGCTACGGTCTTTAAAATTACCACCCAGCTATAAAGGTAGCCCGGACTTCAGTCTGGCTTTGTTGTTAATCACGAACTAAACCGGGAGGGATACCTACCTATAGCATGGACTTACAACTTCAGGATAAGGTAATTATTGTGACTGGTGGTGCCAGGGGTATTGGCGAAGGGATTGTGCGGGTATTAGCCGCCGAAGGGGCCATTCCCGTTATTGTTGGTCGCACCGAAGCGCATAACCTGGCTACGGTAGCGGCTGTTGAAGCGGCTGGTCAGCGGGCCTTTCAGGTAGTGGCCGAGTTAAGCCGACCCGCTGAGTCGGAGAAAGCGGTAAACGCGGTGTTGCAGCAGTTTGGCCGGATAGACGGGCTGGTGAATAACGCGGGTGAAAATGATGGCGTGGGGCTGGAATCGGGCGATTACGAGGGGTTTATGGCTTCACTACACAAGAATGTAGTGCATTACTACCTCATGGCTCACTTTGCTCTGCCTGCCCTGAAAGCCTCGAAAGGAGCCATTGTGAACATCAGTTCAAAAACGGCCGAAACGGGGCAGGGCGGTACTTCAGCCTATGCAGCCGCTAACGGGGGGCGCAACGCGCTGACCCGTGAATGGGCCGTTGAACTGCTCAAATACGGCATTCGGGTCAACGCCATCATCGTGGCCGAATGCTGGACACCCCTCTACGAACGCTGGATTCAGACCCTGCCCAACCCCACCGAAAAGCTGGCTTCCATTACGGCCAAAATCCCGCTGGAAAACCGCATGACCACCGCCGAAGAAATTGCCAGCACCACGGCCTTTCTGCTCTCGCAGCGGTCGAGCCACACCACTGGGCAACTGCTGTACGTAGATGGTGGGTATGTGCATCTGGATCGAGCACTGGCCAACTCGTAAGCCAGTGGGGCTGGTACATTCAACTCATTTAGCTCTTAACGCGCATGAGATCATCTCTAGCCACACTGGTTCTTTGCCTGTGTACGCTTCTTTCAGTTGCCCAGATTAGCGTTGCCCGCTTACAATGCGAGTATGCCGAAAACCCGCTGGGAATTGAAACGCCTACTCCCCGGCTAAGCTGGCAACTGCAGTCGGTGCAGCGCAGTCAGCAGCAAACTGCCTGCCGGGTGCTGGTAGCCGACTCGCCAGCCGGGTTACAGGCGGGACAGGGCATTCTTTGGGATTCGGGCAGGCAAACAACCCACCAGTCACTGGGGGTGCCGTATGCGGGTAAACCGTTGCTGGCGGGCCACGCCTATTACTGGAAAGTAATGGTTTGGGATAAAGTGGGTAAACCCTCAGCGTGGAGTTCGATAGCGCAGTGGCGGATGGGCCTGCCCACCCCCGCCGACTGGGCTGGAGCACAGTGGATTGCTTTAGAGAAAATGGATCCAGCCCAGCGTGTCGTTCCCGCCGTTGAGTTTGGCAATACCCTCGAATCGCAGCACAGTCGACCCGATCTGGTCACGGCTAAAAACGCCCTTCCGCAGTTTAGAAAGCAGATTTTGGTTCAGAAACCAATCAAAACAGCTACAGCGTTTGTGTCGGGGTTAGGCCATTTTGAGCTATTTGTGAATGGCAGCAAAGTAGGTGACCACGTGCTTGACCCCGGCTGGACAAACTATGACAAAACGGCCCAGTACGTTACCTTCGACCTCACGAAACAGTTGACCCCTGGGGCCAATGCCGTGGGGGTTATGCTCGGCAATGGATTTTTTACTATTCCCAACGAACGCTACAAAAAGCTGGTAATGACCTATGGCTACCCCATGCTCATTGTCAACATTCTGCTTGAGTACGCCGATGGCACCTCCCAAACCCTGGTGAGCGATCAGACCTGGAAGGTAGCCCCAAGTCCCATTACGTTCAGCAGTGTGTTTGGGGGCGAAGACTACAACGCTACTAAAGAGCAGCCCGGCTGGATGATGCCCGGATTTACTGACCAGTCCTGGCAAACACCCGTGTTAGTGCGAGGACCACCCCGGTTAACTGGGCAGGAGCAGGAGCCAATTAAAATTCACGAGATTTTTAAGGCGGGTAAGCCAATAAGTCCCAAAAATAGTGTTTGGGTGTATGACCTGGGGCAGAATTTTTCGGGCTTTCCGCAACTGACCGTAACGGGCAAACGGGCGGCAACAATAAAACTAACCCCCGCAGAACTCCTCACCGACAGCAGTCTCGCCGATCAGCGGGCGGTAGGTCCCGTGGTTTTCTTCGCCTACACCCTGCGAGGGTCCGACCTGCGAGGGCAACCCGCCGAAAGCTGGCATCCGCAGTTTACCTACTACGGATTTCATTATGTGCAGGTAGAAGGAGCCGTGCCCGCTGGCGAACCAAACCCTGATGGCCTGCCGGTGATTCATGAAATCAAGGGCCTGCACACCCGCAATGCTGCCCGCCGGGTGGGATCATTCAGCAGTTCGAGCCAGTTGTTCAACCGCATCGATACGCTAATCGATTGGGGTATCAAGAGCAACCTGACCAGTGTGCTAACCGACTGCCCCCACCGCGAAAAACTGGGCTGGCTAGAACAGACGCACCTCATGGGTAGCTCCATCCATTATGCCTACGATATGGCCCGGTTTTTCACTAAAACCATTCACGACATGCAGGATGCCCAAACAGCGGAGGGACTGATTCCGAGTATCGCGCCGGAATATTCGCGGTTTGGTGGTGGTTTCCGTGACTCACCCGAATGGGGCAGTGCCGCCGTAATACTACCCTGGTATGTCTATGAATGGTACAGCAATCAGCAACTGCTGAGGGAAAGCTATCCCATGATGCAGCGGTACGTGGCTTACCTGAGCCGAAAAGCCAAAAATAACCTCCTGACCCACGGCCTCGGCGATTGGTACGACCTCGGCCCGAAACCCCTGGGCGAATCGCAGCTTACGCCCAAGGGGATTACTGCCACTGCCATCTATTATTATGACCTGACCATTCTGGCCCAAACCGCCCGGCTTCTGGGTAAACCCGATGACGCAACCCGCTACGACCAGCAGGCAACAGCGGTGAAACAGGCGTTCAACCAGGCATACTACGACCCCAAAACGGCGCAGTACGGCACCGGAAGCCAGACCGCTACGGCAATGGCTCTGTACCTGAATCTGGTAGAACCCGGTAACCGGGCGGCTGTCTCGGCTAACCTGGTCACCGACATCAACGCTCGCAATAATAGCCTGACCGCAGGCGATATAGGGTATCGGTACTTACTACTGGCACTGGGGCAGATGGGTGCCTCGGAGGTGATTTTTGCCATGAACAGCCGAACCGATGTGCCGGGCTATGGCTATCAGTTAAAACGGGGTGCTACGGCCCTCACTGAATCATGGCAGGCCAACCCCGATGCGTCGAACAACCACCTGATGCTGGGCCATCTGAAAGAATGGTTCTATGCCGAACTGGCCGGTATTCAGGCCGCACCGAATGCTATAGCCGGTAAAGAGTTAATTATTTATCCCAAACTGGTGGGCAACGTGACCCAGGTAAGTGCCAGCTTCGACTCGCCGTATGGGCTGGTGAAAAGTGAGTGGACAAAAACCGCCGACTATACCACGCTAACCGTTGAGATACCCGTTAATACTACCGCAACGGTATATGTACCTGCTGCCCAGCCAGGCACAGTTACAGAAAGTGGCCAACCTACCCGGCAGCAGCCTGACGTTCAGTTGCTGCGCCAGGAGAAGGGGTATGCTGTTTATAAAGTCGGCTCAGGTCGCTATCAGTTCCGGGCAGGGCCATAGCCATTTATAGAAGATAATTATTTGGAGAATTCTAATTATATTTCTACTATTGTGTACTATTTACACGTTTAATGTGTTAGAAACACACGTTTAGCGTAGATACTCCCTTTTATGTCGGCCTATTATCAACATAGCATTCGTATTCTGGTCGCCCTGGACTGTATCATTTTTGGGTTCGATGGCGAATCGCTGAAGTTACTGCTGATAAAACGGGATTTTGAACCGGAGTATGGGAAATGGTCATTGATGGGTGGATTTCTGAATCAGGATGAAGACCTGGAGATGGCTGCGGGTCGGATTCTTTACAACTTGACGGGTTTACAGCATAATTATTTAGAGCAGCTGCACACGTTTGGCACTGTCAACCGTGACCCAGTTGAGCGGACGATTTCGGTGGTTTATTATTCGCTAGTCAACATTGCCGATCAGGACATTACGGCCATTAAAGCGCATAACGCGTCGTGGATCAGCCTGGATGATAGACCCCGACTTATTTTCGACCATGACCAGATGGTAGCGGTAGCCCTCCGGCGGCTGCGTTACAAAGCCGCCCTGCACCCCATTGGCTTTGAGTTACTCCCCGAAAAATTTACGCTACCTCAATTGCAAAAACTCTACGAAGCGATTTACGCTACTCAACTTGACCGGCGTAATTTCAGTCGCAAGATCATGGCAACTGATTTACTGCTGGGAACGGGCGAGAAGGACACTATCTCGGTGACGAAAAAAGGGCAGCTTTTTACCTTGAATACCGAAAAATACCGAAAATACCTGGCTGGTGATCTGACGTTTATGCCCGAACTAACCGAATTAATGACCTTATAAGCCATTATCTCCACAAACCAGAGCAGTCACTATGGAAAATCAATATGTTATTGGTGTCGATTTTGGTACTGATTCAGTGCGGGCGTTGGTGGTCGATACCCATACCGGGCAGGCTGTTGGTACACACGTGCACGACTATGCCCGCTGGAAACAGGGTCTTTTCTGTAATCCGGCACAGTCGCAGTTTCGGCAGCATCCCCTCGACTACCTCGAAGGGCTGGAGGCTACTATCTGTGGGGCATTAGCCAATGCCCCGGCTCCCGTTCGGCAGCAGGTGGTGGGCATTTCTATCGATACAACTGGCTCTACGCCCTGCGCCGTGGACGAAACCGGCCTCCCCCTGGCCCTGCGGCCCGACTTTGCCGACAACCCCAATGGTATGTTCATTCTCTGGAAAGACCATACCGCCAACGCCGAAGCCGAGGAAATCAATACCCTGGCCCATCACTGGGATACCGATTATACCAAGTATGTCGGGGGTATTTATTCTTCAGAGTGGTTCTGGGCGAAGCTATTGCGTACCCTGCGGGTCGATGCCGGGGTGCAGCAACATGCCTTCTCATGGGTGGAACACTGCGACTGGATGTCGGCGGTACTGACCGGCAACCCCGACCCACTCACACTCCGTCGGTCGCGGTGTGCAGCTGGGCATAAAGCACTCTGGCATAGCGGGTTCGATGGCCTGCCCTCCGATGAATTCCTGACCCGACTCGACCCGTTGCTGCACGGCCTCCGTAACCGGCTCTTCTCCCAGACATATACCGCCGACCAGCCCATGGGTACCCTCTCGGCTGAGTGGGCGGCTACACTGGGGCTTTCATCAACTGTTGTAATCGGCGTAGGTGCCTTCGACGCGCACATGGGGGCGGTGGGAGCCGAAATAGAGCCGTACGCGTTTGTGCGCATTATTGGCACCTCTACCTGCGATATTCTGATGGCCCCCATCGACGAGATTGGCAACCGGCTTATCCGGGGCATTTGCGGGCAGGTCGATGGCTCTGTGGCACCGGGTATGCTCGGCCTCGAAGCTGGGCAATCGGCCTTTGGTGATCTATACGCCTGGTTTGCCCGGCTGCTCACTCAGCCCGTGCGTGAGTTGCTCGGTGCTGAAGCGGCCGATACGCTGGCTCAGCAACTGATTCCGCATCTCGCGCAGCAAGCCGCGCAGTTACCCGTTACCGAGCATGACCCCGTTGCCTTAGACTGGATCAATGGCCGCCGGACTCCCGATGCTAACCACACCCTCAAGGCTGCCCTTTCGGGTTTGAACCTGGGCACCGATGCCGCTACCGTGTTTAAAGCCCTGGTAGAGGCCACAGCCTTTGGGTCGCGCAGCATTGTGGATCGGTTTATTCAGGAAGGTGTACCCATCCATAAAGTAATTGCCATTGGGGGAGTAGCCAAAAAATCGCCGTTTGTGATGCAAACCCTGGCCGACGTGCTGAATAAGCCCATCCAGGTGGCGCAGTCCGATCAGGCCTGCGCGCTGGGTGCCGCCATGTGTGCGGCCGTAGCCGCCTGCGTTCATCCGACACTGGAGGCCGCTCAGTGGGCTATGGGGTCAGGTGTTGAGGCCGTCTATCAGCCCCGGCCCAAACAGGTGGCCGTTTATGAACATTTATACCAGAAATACCTGAACCTGGGCAAGTTTGTGGAGAGTATGTCCAGGTAAAATCGCAAAATTTATGCTCTTATGATCGATTTGAAACAAGTTGACATCTGGTTCGTCACTGGAAGCCAACACTTATACGGCGAGGAAACGCTCCGGCAAGTGGCCGACCACGCACAGGTAATCGCCCATTTTTTGAGTGCTGCCGCGCCTATTCCCGTCCGGGTTGTTTTTAAGCCCGTCGTAAAAACTCCCGACGAAATTTTTGCCCTCTGTCAGGAGGCCAACGTGGCACCGGCCTGCGTGGGGATCGTCACCTGGATGCATACCTTCTCGCCCGCCAAGATGTGGATTCGGGGACTAACCATTCTGAAAAAGCCCCTGTTGCACCTCCACACGCAGTTTAACCGCGATATTCCGTGGGCCGACATCGACATGGATTTCATGAACCTCAACCAATCGGCCCATGGCGACCGGGAATTTGGGTTTATGCTGAGCCGGATGCGGATGAACCGCAAAATTGTGGTTGGTTTCTGGCAGGATGCAGGTGTTGTGGAGCAGATTGCGGGCTGGGCGCGGGTGGCCGTAGCCGCCCAGGAGATGCGAACACTGAAAGTGGTTCGGTTTGGCGATAACATGCGGCAGGTAGCCGTAACGGATGGCGACAAAGTAGCCGCCGAAATGACCTTTGGCATGTCGGTCAATACCCACGGTATCGGCGATCTGGTGGCGGTAATCAATCAGGTGACCGACGGGGCCGTCGATCAGTTGGTGACGGAGTATGCCGACACGTACACGCTGATGGACTCGCTGCTGAAGGGTGGTACCCAACACGCGTCTCTGCGTGATGCGGCCCGGATCGAGATTGGGATGCGGGCCTTTATGCAGGCGGGTGCGTTTGGCGCGTTCAGCGACACCTTTGAAGACCTGCACGGCATGGCGCAGTTGCCCGGTATTGCCTCGCAGCGGCTCATGGCCGAGGGTTACGGCTTTGCGGGCGAAGGCGACTGGAAAACGGCGGCAATGGTGCGGGTGCTGAAGATTATGGCGGCCGGCTTGCCGGGCGGCAACTCGTTTATGGAAGATTATACCTACCATTTCCACCCAGCTAATCCGCTGGTACTGGGTTCGCACATGCTCGAAATCTGCCCCAGCATTGCGGCTGGCAAGCCCTCCTGCGAAATACATCCGCTGGGTATTGGCGGCAAAGCCGATCCGGTTCGGTTGGTGTTCAATGCTTCCGCAGGGCCAGCCATTAACGTATCGCTGATGGATATGGGCAATCGGTTCCGGCTGCTCGTCAACGAGGTAGAAGCGGTGGCCATAACCGAAGCCCTGCCGAAACTCCCCGTTGCCCGCGCCCTCTGGAAACCCCTGCCTGACATGGCCACCGGCTGTGCGGCCTGGCTACTGGCGGGCGGAGCGCACCATACCGCCTATAGCCAAAACCTAACGACCCAACAGATCGAAGACTTTGCCGACATCTTCGGGGTTGAACTCGTCGTGATTGACCGGGACACCAGACTGCGGCAATTGAAAAACGAACTTCGTTGGAACGAAGTCGCCTACAAATAAGGGTATATCTTTGATTTTTAGTTGATTATTTCCAGTGGGAAAGCAGGCTAAAGTTTTCCTCCGGCAAACGACACTTTCCCAGCATCCATCTTTACCCACTGAACCAGTCACTATTTCCATTTATCAGTACAACCTAACCAACTAAACTATCCGATGCCACACGCACGCTACTTTACCTCAAAAACCCCAAACGGCATGAAGTTTTTCCAATTAACGATACGGGTAATAGCCCTTCTTTGGGTAGGAAGCAACCTGCCAGCAGTTGCCCAGAACCGGGTAACCCTCAACGCCGATGCGGGCAAGACCATTATCAGTCGGCATATATACGGCCATTTTGCCGAACATCTGGGCCGTTGCATTTACGACGGTTTTTACGTGGGGGAGAACAACCCGAAGATTCCGACTAAAAACGGGGTACGGCTGGATGTGGTCGATGCGCTTAAAAAGCTGAAAATACCCAACCTACGCTGGCCGGGCGGTTGCTTTGCCGATACGTATCACTGGAAAGAAGGCATTGGACCCAAAGCCAAACGTCCCTCTATTGTCAATACGTGGTGGGGTGGCGTTACTGAAAACAACAGTTTTGGCACCCACGATTTTCTGAACATGTGCGAGTTGCTGGGTACCGAACCCTACCTGGCCGGCAATGTTGGCAGCGGCACCGTGCAGGATTTAGTCGATTGGGTACAGTACGTTAACTTCCCCAAAAACAGCCCTATGTCGAACCTACGGCAGCAAAACGGGCGCGACAAACCCTGGGATGTGCGGTTCTGGGGAGTAGGCAACGAAGCCTGGGGCTGTGGTGGCAATATGAAACCCGACTACTACGCCAATGTGTACCGGCAATACGCTACATTCATCAATACAGACCGATTGTTCCGCATTGCATCGGGGGCTAACTCGGCCGATTATACCTGGACAGAAACCCTGATGCGGGAAATTCCCCGGAACATGATCGAGGGTGTGGCCTTGCACCATTATTCGGTTATCGACTGGTCGAAAAAAGGACCATCCACCACCTTTACCGAGCAGCAGTATTTCACCACCATGCAGCGGGCCTTGTTCATGGACGAACTGATTCAGAAGCACTCGGCCATTATGGACAAGTACGACCCGGAGAAGAAAACAGCCCTGGTAGTGGATGAATGGGGTGGCTGGTACGATGTAGAGCCGGGCACTAATCCCGGTTTCCTGTATCAGCAGAATACCCTGCGCGATGCCGTGCTGGCGGGGGCTACGCTCAATATCTTCCATAAACACGCCGACCGGGTGCGGATGGCTAACCTGGCACAGGCCATCAACGTGTTGCAGTCGGTTATTCTCACCGAGGGCACCCGGATGCTGCTAACCCCAACGTATCATGTGCTGGAAATGTACAACGTGCATCAGGATGCTACCCTACTACCCACCGAGGTAAAATCAGACGACTACGAGGTGGGTAAAGACAAACTGCCTGCGGTGTCGGTATCAGCCTCCCGCGACAAAGCCGGGAAAATTCACCTCTCGCTGGTTAACATCGACGCGGGCAAACCCCAAACGGTAACCGTGACTCTGAAAGGAATGACCCCCACGGGGGTAACAGGCCGGATATTAACCTCGGCCCACGTACAGGATCATAACACCTTTGCCAGCCCGGCCAGCGTCGTACCTATGCCCTTCACAGGGGCTAAACTAACGGCCAATGAACTCACCTTAACCCTCCCACCAGTATCGGTAGTGGTATTAGAACTGTAAAGCGATGTATGAATCACTAAAAGAAGCGTGCTATGAGGCCAATATGCAGCTACCAAAGTTGGGGCTGGTGCTGTTTACCTTTGGCAATGTCAGTGCCGTTGACCGTAGCCTGGGTGTGTTTGCTATCAAACCCAGTGGGATGCCGTATGCCCTACTCAAACCCGACGATATGGTGATCTGCGATTTTGACGGGACGGCAGTAGCCGGTAAACTGCGGCCCTCGTCCGATACGAAGACCCACGCGCTGCTGTATAAAACCTGGCCCGACATTGGGGGAATTGTGCATACGCACAGCACCTACGCCGTAGCCTGGGCACAGGCCGGTATGGATATTCCCATTTTTGGCACCACCCACGCCGACCATACCCACCAGGATATTCCCTGTGCCCCGGCGCTGACCGATGCCATGATTCAGGGTGATTATGAACACGAAACCGGCCACCAGATTTTAGACTGTTTTGCCGAAAAAAAGCTGTCGCATCAGGCCGTCGAAATGGTGCTATTGCAGAACCACGGGCCATTTACCTGGGGCAAAACTGCCGAAAAAGCGGTATATAACTCCGCCGTGCTGGAAGAGCTGGCCCGCATGGCATACCTCACTCTCCAGATCAACCCCAACACCCCGCGCATCAAAGACACCCTTCGCCTGAAACATTATGAGCGGAAGCACGGCAAAAACGCCTACTACGGGCAGGAATAAAGCTTTAGTCAGTTAATACCCACCTAATGCCCTTACAGCTACCATGAAACTCGGACTCGAACCCCTGGATTACCTTATTTTCTTTGTCTATTTCATCATTGTGGCCACCTACGGCTACTGGGTGTATCGGTACAAAGGCAAAAAAGCGGTTGGGCATACAGCCGACACCGCCAATGACTTTTTCCTGGCCGAAGGGTCGCTGACGTGGTGGGCCATCGGAGCCTCCATCATCGCGTCGAATATCTCGGCAGAGCAGTTCATTGGCATGTCGGGGCAGGCATTTCAGTTGGGGCTGGCTATCTCGGTCTATGAGTTAGTCGGTGGCCTGTCGCTGGTTATCATCGCCATTTATTTTCTGCCCATGTACATCAACAATAAGATTTACACCATGCCGCAGTTTCTGCAAATGCGGTACGACAAGCGGCTCGCCACCATTATGGCCGTATTCTGGCTGTTTCTATATGTGCTGGTCAACCTAACCTCCATTATTTACCTCGGTGCGCTGAGCCTAGAGAAAATGACTGGGTTCGACTTTATGGCCTGCGCCATTTTTCTGACCGTTTTTGCTGTATTCATCACCCTCGGCGGCATGAAAGTAATAGGTTATACCGATGTGATTCAGGTAGTATGCCTGGTGGTTGGTGGTCTGGCCACCACCTACTTAGCCCTTACCCTGCTCTCCGACAAAGTGGGTACGGGCGCGGGCGTGTTCGAGGGGCTGGGGTTAATCCGCCAAAAGGCCGACCATCACCTCCACATGGTGTTTCAGAAAGGGCAATACCTGGTGCATGACGGGCGTGGGGGCAAGATTGACGCGTATAACCAACTGCCGGGGCTGATGATGTTTATCATTGGTGGGCAGTGGATCGTTAATTTCAACTACTTCGGTTGCAACCAGTACATGATTCAGCGCGCCCTGGGTGCCAACCTGCCAACCGCCCGAAATGGGGTGCTGTTTGCGGCTTTTCTGAAATTGCTGATGCCATTTATTGTAGTATTACCGGGGCTGGCGGCCTATGTGTTGTTTCAGGAGAACGCCGATGCCGCTATTGTTCAGGGCATTACCGATAACAACATCGTGAAGCCCGACAATGCGTATCCGGTGCTGCTGAACATTCTGCCCACGGGTCTGAAAGGGCTATCGTTTGCCGCGCTCACGGCGGCTATCGTTGCCTCGCTGGCCGGAAAAGCCAACAGTATTTCCACCATTTACATGCTCGATATTCACAAAAAGTACATCAACCCCGGCATCAGCGAAAAGCAAACCGTCTGGCTAGGGCGCGTGGCCATTGTGGTTTCGTTTATCATTGCCCTGGCCATAAGTCCCTTTCTGAAGAATTTTGGGCAGGGCTTCGAGTATATTCAGGAATACACCGGGTTTATATCGCCGGGTATCCTGTGCATTTTCCTACTGGGGATGTTCTGGAAACGGGCCACGGCCAACGGGGCGTTAGCGGCTGCGATGTTAAGTATTCCGCTCTCGACGCTGTTTAAATACCAGGCACCAGCCATGCCCTTCCTGAACCGGATGGGCACCGTTTTCTGGATTTGCGTAGCGGTTCACGTCACTATCAGCTTGCTCGAGGCAAAGGGGCAAAACAGCCCCAAAGCCTTTGTGATAGACCGGCACTGGTTCCGCACCAATACCTCGTTTCGGCTGGGAGCGGTGGCGGTTTGCGCCCTGCTGATGCTGGTTTATGTAATTTTCTGGTAAGTTTTCCCCAATCGACTAAAGCGCATGAACAGACAGAATACACTCTTATCACTGGCCCTGCTGACGGGCTGCCTGGCTATGACCTCCTGCCAATCTAACAAGTCCACTACTGACCAAAAGCCGGGCATCGACAAAGGGGCCTATGGCCAACTACCCGATGGCCGCGAGGCTGATTTATATACCCTGCGCAATGCCGGGGGCATGACTGTAGGCATCACCAACTACGGGGGGATTGTGGTGTCACTCACTGCTCCTGATAAGGCCGGTACGTTTGAAGATGTTACCCTGGGGTTCGACTCGCTCAACCACTATGTGCAGGGCAATCCGTTTTTTGGAGCCTTGGTAGGGCGGTACGGCAACCGCATTGCCAAAGGCAAATTCACCCTCGATGGCAAGACCTATACGCTGGTAACCAACAACATGGGCAATCACCTGCATGGTGGCAAAGTGGGGTTCGATAAAGTGCTCTGGACGGCTACCCCCATGCCGGGCGACGAACCCGCGCTGAAACTGGCTTATACCGCCAAAGATGGCGAAGAAGGCTACCCCGGTAATCTGGATGTTAACGTCACCTATACGCTTCAGAAAGACAACACCTTACGTATCGATTATCAGGCCACTACTGACAAGCCCACGGTGGTTAATCTCACCAATCATACCTATTTTAACCTGACTGGCGGGGCCAAACGGGATGTACTCGACCATGTACTGACCCTGAACGCCAACCGTTTTTTAGCCGTTGACAAAACCCTGATTCCGACTGGCGAACTGAAGCCCGTGCGCGGAACGCCCTTCGATTTCACGAAAGCAACCCGCATCGGCGACCGCATCGACGACTCGACTGATATGCAAATAAAGTACGGAATTGGCTACGACCATGCCTGGGTATTGACCGGGGCAAGCAATGGCCTGCGGCTGGCGGCTACGGTCTATGAGCCGACCAGTGGCCGGGTTATGGAAGTGCGCACCACCGAACCTGCCGTGCAGTTTTATACCGGTAATTTTCTGAATGGTTCGGTAACCGGGCGCGAGGGGTTCCCGTACAAAAAACGCTACGCCCTCTGCCTCGAAACCGAGCATTATCCAGATTCACCTAATCAGGCAGCTTTCCCCACCACGGTACTACGCCCCGGCCAGACGTATAAAACAACGACCAGCTACCAGTTTTCGGTCAGGAAAGAATAGGTACTCACAGCCAGCCAAACCGTTCGATAAGCCGGTCTTTCTGCGCCCGTGAAACGGGAATACTCTGCCCGTTGGTCATGACCAAATAGTTGCCTTCGCCCTTCACAAATTTTTTGATCTGATTCAGGTTAATCAGATACTGCCGGTGTACGCGCAGAAAATCGCGTTCTTCGAGTAGTGCCTGAATGTCGCGCAGCGACTTGGTTGCCAGGTAGTGCTGCCCGTCGGCAAGGTAAAATTTGGTGTAGTTATCGTCCGACTCGCAGTAAATTATATCGGTCAGGTTCACAAAAGCCACGCCGTTTTGGTAGGGTAAGGCAATGCGGTCGGGCAGGGCTTTGGCTTGGCCACTCAACTGACTCCGTAGGTGGTCAATTTGTTCAGGTGCCGTTTTCTGGCTTTTCTCGACCCGCTCCACTGCCTGAATTAACTCCTGCGTATCAATAGGTTTGAGCAGGTAATCAACGGCACTATACCGAAATGCCTTGAGCGCAAATTTGTCGTAGGCCGTAACAAACACTAATGAGAATGGCACACCGGCAACCGCTTCGAGGAGTTGAAAGCCGTTCATTTGCGGCATTTCGATGTCTAAAA
>JBBQUC010000006.1:0-21242 GCA_038212815.1 Cytophagales bacterium | reverse complement strand
GCCCCGCTCCTGGGCTTTGCGCAGACCCTCCCAAAATCTGACGGCGGGTCATGCCAGTAGCAAGAACTTTGTCTAAAGCCTTGTTATCTTCCGTCATACCGAGTCCTTATTTCGATTTCATGGGGTAGAAAAACATCGATCAGCCGAACCGTTAGTCGGTTGCCTGTCAGGTCAAGTGTAAACGAAATAAACAAGTAATCGAACTGAAAACGGGGTACATCCATTTGGCAGGCGGTTGGTATGGCAAACTAGCTAAAACTCCCGAATCTTGCGTAGTTTTAGGGCCGTATAATTAGCCTGCCGTGCAACAGCCCACCTCCGAAACATTCCATCAGATTGCCCTCACGGCTGTGCCTGGCGTGGGGGGCATTTTGGTTCGTCAGCTCATCAGCTACTGCGGTTCTGCCAGCGAGGTGTTCCGCCAAACTGCCGCCAAACTCCAGAAAGTACCCGGCATTGGCGAGGTAACGGCACGGGCCATCCGCCAGCCCGGTGTGCTTACCGAAGCCGAACGCACCCTGACCCGCCTGGAGAAACTGGGTGCACGGGCCGTTTTTTACCTCGATACCGAGTACCCCGCCCGCATGAAGTCGCTGTACGATGCGCCCGCCATGCTCTATACGCTGGGTACTGCCAACCTGAACGCCACGCGTACCCTGGCCCTGGTTGGCACCCGTCAGGCTACCGATTATGGTCGGCGGATTACGGAGGAGTTGGTACAAGCGGTGCAGCCCTACGGGGTAGTTATCGTGAGTGGCCTGGCCTACGGTATCGACATTGCCGCCCACCGCGCCAGTCTTACCTATGGCCTACCTACGGTGGGTGTAATGGCGAGTGGTCTGGATGTTATTTATCCTCAGGTACACCAGAAAACGGCCCACGAAATGCTAGCACAGGGAGCCTTGCTTACCGAAAGTCGCCCTGGCACAAAGCCCGAAGCACACCTGTTTCCGGCCCGAAACCGAATTATTGCGGGGTTGAGCGATGTGGTGCTGGTGGTAGAAGCAGCCGCCAAAGGGGGCGCACTCATCACAGCGGAGTATGCCAACAACTACCACCGCGAGGTGTTTGCCGTGCCGGGGCAGTTGGGTCAGACATTCTCGCAGGGCTGCAATAAGCTGATTCGGGAAAACCGGGCGCAGATGTACACCAAACCCGCTGACCTGATCGAACTCCTGAACTGGGATCAGTCAACCACCAGAACCCCCGCTACCCTAGCCCTGCCCCTCGATTTCACCACTGAAGAAAGTCATTTGGTATCCTTGTTGCGCCAATATGCCGACCTCCACATTGACGAGTTAAGTTGGCAAAGCCAGATTCCTATGGGTCGCCTGGCCTCCCTCCTGCTTACCCTGGAATTTAGGGGCTATATCCGTTCGCTACCCGGCAAAAAATACCAGGTTGTGTATGTATAATCACTTCCCCCATTCGCCCGGGTTTTCGCGCCAGGTGGCCAGCGAATCCAGTGCGTCGGCGGTGATGTAGTGTAGAGCCTGGGCTTCGGGCAGCAGGGTTTCGTAATCACTCAGGCAGATGAGTTTTACCCCCGCATCGGCAAAATTCTGATCGGCAAGGGGGAAACCGTAGGTAAAAATAGCTGCCATGCCCAGCACCTCGGCCCCGGCCTGCCGCAGGGCTTCGACTACCTTTAGCGAAGAACCGCCGGTAGAAATGAGGTCTTCAATCGTCACTACCTTTTGGCCTGGTATCAGCCGCCCTTCAATCTGATTACCCATGCCATGTTTCTTGGGTTCAGGGCGAACGTAGCAGTAGGGCAAGCCCAGCACATCGGCCACCAACGCCCCCTGTGGAATCCCTGCCGTAGCAACCCCGGCAATAATATCGGCATCGGGAAAATGTTGGCGGATAGTATCGGCCAGGGCATGTTTGATAAACGTACGGGCTTCGGGATACGCCAGTGTTACGCGGTTATCGCAGTAAATCGGCGATTTCCAGCCGGAACTCCAGATAAACGGCGCATCGGGCCGAAGTTTTATGGCCTGTACATCGAGCAGGTAACGGGCAATCTGTTGGGCGGGGGTCATACCAGGTGGTGAGTCACTAAAATAAGCGCAGAAAGCTCCCCGGAATGGGAGTTTCAAAGCGCATGGGTGCGTGGGTAATGGGGTGCGTGAAGGCCAGAATCCAGGCGTGGAGGCCCAGACGACCGATAGGGTCGGTGGTGGCTCCGTACTTTTCATCGCCGATAATGGGATGGCCAATATCCTGCATATGTACCCGAATCTGGTTTTTCCGGCCTGTTTCGAGCCGTAGTTCCAGCAATGAGTGGTGTTCATTCCGTTGTAGCTCCTGGTAGTGGGTAATGGCCAACTGCCCACCTTCGGGGTGCGGACTCGAATACACAATCAGGGCTTTGCTTTCGCGCAGGTACGACTCAATCACGCCTTCCGGTTGGGGAACCGGGCCTTCGGTTACGGCGATATACGCCCGTTCTTTAATGGTGGCATTCCACGACTCCTGCATCAGGGTCTGTACCTCCTGGTTCTTGGCAAACATCATTACGCCGGAGGTGTCGCGGTCGAGCCGGTGGATGATAAACAGCCGGTTACGACCATCATCGCGCTTGATATGGTCGCTCAGAATGCTGTAGGCCGTGCGTATTTTCTCTTTCTCGGTGGCTATAGACAGCAGCCCGGCCTGTTTGTTGATGACCAGCAGGTGCGGGTCTTCGTAAAGGATGGTTAACCCCCGGTACTGAATCACTTCGGGGGGCCGCTCCCACTGTACAGTCACTGTTTGGCCGGGTTTCAGCACGCGGTTATACTGTGTCGATTCTTTCTCGTTGACCAGAATCTGCCGGTTTTTCAGCATTGTTTTAATGTTACTGCGGTTTTTGTGGGGCAACTGCACTAGCAGAAACGCCAGCAGTTCGGCGGCTTCGGTTACCGGCAGAATGGTTGGTTTTTTGGTCATTCGTCGTCAACTTTCGAGACCAGAATCTTGTCGATCCGACTCTTGTCCATGTCCACAATCTCGAAGGCATAATTATGCCAGCTAAAGGTTTCGCCCGTTTGTGGAATGTCTTTCAGGATATGCAGCGCAAACCCACCCAGGGTATCGAATCCGGTCAGGTCGCGCCGGTTTTGGGCAGTAATGGTAATGTCGAAGTGCGACAGAAAATCATCGAACGGCAGTTGGGCATCAATCAGGTAGCTCCCATCTCCGCGTTCCCGAATCTCGTAAGCGGCTTCGTCTGGCCCGGCCATATCGCCCACCAGTGCATCCAGAATATCGTTCAGGGTAACAATGCCCAGCACCCCGCCATACTCATCCACAATAATGCCCACGTGCTGTTTACGCTCCCGAAACCGCTCCAGCACCTGATAGGCCCGGTTATTTTCGGGAATGAACAGCACATCGCGTTTCAGGTCGTTCAAGCGCAGTAGTTCGGCATCGAGGTCTTTGCCGAGTAGGTCTTTGCTGTGGATAATGCCCACCACCTCATCGACGCTGCCATGACAAAGCGGATAAATGGAGTGCTTATAGGTAACAATTTTGGCCCGGTTTTCGGCAATTTCGTCGTCGGTATCCAAATAAACGATCTCCTGCCGATTAGTCATCAGCGAGGTAATCCGCCGGTCGCCGAGTTGAAACACATTCTGGACAATCTCCTGCTCGATCTCTTCAATGGCCCCCGCCGAACTACTCTCCTGCACCATGCTCTTGATCTCTTCTTCGGTAACGGCACTTTCATTAGGCTTTATCCGCAGGAGTTTGATAAGCAAATCGCTCGAAAAGGTGAGCAGTGCAATGTAGGGCGACGTTATTTTTGACAACACATTCATGGGGGCCGCCATTGTTTTGGCAATGCCTTCGGGATTGGAGAGGCCAATCCGTTTGGGTACCAGTTCGCCCAGCACCAGCGAGAGGTAGGTGAGCAATAACACCACCAGACCGGTGGCAATGCTGGCCGAGTAGGGCTGCAACAGGGCTACCTGATTGACCAAAGCCTGGGTTTTAGCCGTAAGGGTATCGCCCGAGAAAATACCGAGCAAAATACCAATGAGTGTAATGCCGATTTGAACGGTGGATAAAAAACGATTGGGCGAGTTGGCTAAGTCCAGCGCAGTTTGCGCCGAGCGGTCGCCGTTTTTAGCAGCAGTTTCGAGTTTCGATTTCCGGGACGAGACGAGCGCGATTTCCGACATCGAGAAAACGCCATTCAGAATCGTCAGTAATAAGATTATCAGTACTTCCACACAGTAGAAAATTGACCTGCTGCAAAAATAGCATACTTTCGCCTGCTTTAACAGCCGGGTTTTGCTAATTTCGCCAGTTGAAATGTGGGGCCGCATCCTTACGGCTCCTCTCGATGCCCAGGAACTGCCAACTTGCAATGCCCAGGAGCCGCAAGGATGTGGCTCTACGAACCCAAATTGTATGATCGTTTTTATCGACGACCGGCCTATCCGGTTAGTTGGCCCCAAGGCCGCCGTTGCGTTGAGTAACCGCCCCGATTTTGACCGTGTGCTGGATGCACGGCTTGAAATTTTGAAAGATAGTGCGTTACAGGGCCACCTGCTCATTGTCAATGCCACCCCACCCACTATCGAGAAATTACTCCTCCTGCTCACCAACTCCGACATTAGTCACCTGCTCTCGGTAACGCTGCTGTGCGTTGACAGCGAACTGGTAGAAGAGCGGCTGAAAATGCAGTTCAAAATTATTAAAGCTGCGGGCGGAGTGGTTTCAAAAAATGCTAAAATTCTGCTGATGTTCCGGCGGGGGGTGTGGGATTTGCCCAAAGGCAAAGTTGACCCCGGCGAGTCGTCGAAACGGGCGGCTATACGCGAAGTGCTCGAAGAAACGGGGGTGAAAGCCAAACTCGGCGACCGTATCTGTACTACCTGGCACACCTACACCCAAAACGGCAACCGCATTTTGAAACGGACCAAGTGGTATCGGATGACGGCTATTGATGACAGCAAAATGGCCCCGCAGGAGGCCGAAGACATTGAGCAACTGGCGTGGATGGATGCCCGACAGACGCAGGTAGCCCTAACTAACTCGTTCAGTTCCATCCGCTATGTGCTGGAACAAACCAATAAAACCACGAAAAGTCTTGGTCATCAATGACACTTCACGTCAGGGAATACGGCAAAAACTCATCGACGGGTGCGCCGTAGCGGTGTAGGTCGCGGATGATGCTCGAACTGATGGGGGCAAAAGTGGGCGAGGTGATTAAAAATACGGTTTCTACATCCTCGTAGATATGACGATTTACCTGGGATATGCCGTTCTCGTACTCAAAATCGGTGGTATTGCGTAAGCCCCGCAGCAAAAACCGCGCGCCATTCTGACGGGCCATGCGGGCCGTCAGGTCATCGTAGGCTATTACGCGCACCGCAGGCTGCTCCCGAAACGTTTCCTCGATCCAGGCCACCATCTGCTCCAGCGGAAAATGACGCTGCTTATTGGCGTTTTTGCCAATACCAATAATAATTTCATCGAACAGACCCAATCCCCGCAGCACAATATCTTCATGTCCTTTGGTGAACGGATCGAACGAACCTGGAAAAAGAGCAATACGTTTCATAAAAAGATTGAGTGACGAAACGGAGGTTGATTGAGCGACTGCGCTCATTCGCTCAGTAAAGTTAGTCCATACATGGAGAGGTATCTATGTTCGGGAAGGTCGTCGAATGCGTCGGTTAGTTGTATAGTCTCAGGGATTGAGCCGAAGGTCATGTTTCCCAGAAATTGCTTTAACTCAGAATAAGCTTCGGCAAAGGGGGTAATTTCGCCATACAGCGTGGTGGACAGAGTAGCCGGTTGCAGGTCTAGCTCTTCGAGTACGTACAGCACAAAATAGGTCATATCCGACGCGGTGCGGTAACCAAACCGGTTGCAAAAACGCAGGGTATGGTTGTCGTGGAAGATGATGGTGACGAACTCGTTTTCAAAATAAAGCAGCATATTCTGCCCTGTATCCGTTTGCCGGTCGAGGTGGGCAGCGGCCTTTAGAAGCGCACTCGTCTGGTGCATAAACGTGACCGGCGACAGGGCGTACTGATCCAGCACCGTGTCTTTGAGTAATTGCCCTACCGAAAACACTGAATAAAATTGGTCGGCATGCGCGTAAAACTGAGCAATATCCTGGGGTGGCAGCACACTACCCCGCATGAGTGCCAGGTAATTTCCAGCATACTCCTTCCGAAACAATGGGGTTGGTATGAGCGTAAACGAGGGCGAATCGACCGAAACGCGAATCTCCTGCCAGGCATCGGCCTGCAGTGCCGGGCATTGCCCAAAAATTCCCGGCAACAGGGCTGGCACCGATTGCTCAGCCAGCAGCGACGGAAATTCATACTCGTCAAACTGCGTAACGAGGCCATCGCGCTCCTGCACCGCAAACCCAAACCGATCTTTACCAATTTCCAGGCACAATACCCCTCCCTCTGCTCCGGCAGGGTCGAATTGGCCAACGGCAATGGCGGGGGTGAGGGTAGCGGTTTTCATATATGTAGAGACGCAATTATGCGTCTGGCTGATATGAGACGCAATTATGCGTCTCTACGTTAGAAATCCCCTCAGCCGGAAAACATCGTCGAGCGAGTGGCAGTGCCGGAACAGGCTGTGGACTTCGTCGGGGGGATAGGCTTTTATTTCGGCAAAGGTCATGAGCCGTACTTCGTCGATAATCTGCTCGTGGGGTGCCATTTCAGGGTCGTGGCCCTGCCGGAGCCAACCGCCAACGGCCTGTACCGTAAAAAACAATTCAAGCGCATGCAGGGGGTCGTGCATAAACTCATTCACGAACAGCATATCGCCTACCTCTACTTCCAGGCCCGTTTCTTCCCAGAACTCACGGGCCAGGGCATCGGGAGCCGTTTCGCCAAACTCCGACCCGCCACCGGGCGGACACCAGAACGTATCCGTCAGGCCAATGCCCCGATGCCGCACCATCAGGAGCTGATCTCCCTCGCGGTACAGCCCACAGACCCGTAGTCGCAGCCGGTTGCCGTATAGTTTGTGCACCTCCCGGCGCGGATTATTTATGGTCATTATCAGTTGGTTATTCAGTCGGTGAGGTGTTCAGGCAATCAGTTGATGAGTCGGTCAGTGGCTGACGCATGCTTGCTTCGCTAAACAGACTAACTCACCGACAGCCCAACTGACTGACTGTTAATACATACTTCCTGAAATATAACTCTGGAGCGAGTTAATATGGGCTTTCTGATCGTGGATAATGGCCGACACCACATCGTTGATCGAGATAATCCCCATGAGTGTTTCGCCCTCCATTACGGGCAGGTGGCGAATGTGTTTATCTGACATAATCAGCATACACTCTTCGAGTTTTTGCTCCGGCTCAATGGTAATAACCGAGTGGGTCATTACATCAAGAATATGCGTTTCGCGCGAGGCCCGACCCTGTAAAATAACCTTTCTGGCATAGTCGCGCTCCGAAAAAATGCCCGTGAGCTGACCATCGTCGACCACCAGCACGGCCCCAATGTTCTTATCAGCCATGAGTTGCAGGGCATCGAACACGGTACTTTCGGAGGTGACAGACCAGATGGTATTGGTTGGTTTGGTTTGGAGTATATAACGTATGGTCATCGAGGAGAGGAGTTAGTAGTGGGGACAATATAATGCGTTTTAGGCGGTTATGCAAATTATTCAACCACAACGCCCATTGAACAAAACTTGTCGATTCGCCGACGGATTCGCTCCTGCGGGCTGAACGTACTCAACTCGGCCACCGTGTCGAGAATGACTCGCTTGAGTTCCTGCGCCATGGCTACATGATCGTGGTGCGCTCCGCCATTGGGTTCATCAACAATTCCATCGACCAGCCGAAACTGCGTCATGTCTTTAGCTGTCAGTTTCATAGCTTCGGCAGCCTGCTCTTTGTAGTTCCAGCTCCGCCAGAGAATGGTGGAGCAGTTTTCGGGCGAGATAACCGAATACCAGGTATTTTCCAGCATCAGCACTCTATCACCAATAGCAATGCCCAGTGCCCCTCCCGATGCTCCCTCGCCGATAACGATGCAAATAACCGGCACGGTAAGCATAAACATTTCTTTGAGGTTGAGTGCAATGGCCTCGCCCTGCCCCCGCTCTTCGGCCTCCAGCCCCGGAAATGCGCCCGGTGTGTCGATAAGAGTAACGATGGGTTTGCCAAATTTCTCGGCTAGTTTCATCAGTCGCAGGGCCTTGCGGTAGCCTTCGGGGTTAGGCATTCCAAAATTACGCTGCTGCCGCTGCTTGGTATTGCGGCCCTTCTGCTGGCCAATAATCATCACGGTTTGACCGTCGATGTCGCCAAATCCCCCCACCATTGCCGGGTCATCGCGTACGGAACGGTCGCCGTGAAGTTCGATAAACTGATCGCACATCCGCTCAATATAATCGAGGGTATAGGGCCGGTCGGGGTGGCGCGAGAGTTGCACCCGCTGCCAGCGGGTAAGGTTCTGGAAAATCTCCGACCGCAGCCGCCCAATGCTCTGTTCGAGGGTATCGACAGCCTCCGACACATCTACATGGTTGGTCTCGGCAAGCCGCTGCATGTCTGCCAACCGCGCTTCGAGATCGGCAATGGGTTTTTCAAAATCTAGGTACGTTCGCATGGAGTTTACAATTCATAACGCTGCCCCCGCCGGGGGATTTCAACGTTCGGGTAACCGGCTTCGGCAAGGGTATCGCGGAAGGATTCCATGCTCGATACTTCGCCGTGTACCAAAAATATATTTTTTAGCCGCTCGGGGTCTTGCATCTGCACAAACCCCAGCAGGTCATCGCGGTCGCCGTGGCCGCTGAACACGTCTATTTTTTCGATGTTGGCATTCACCGTTTTTTCTTCGCCCTTGATGGTGAGCGTAGGCTGCCCGTTCAACAGCCGCCAGCCCAGGGTACCCTCGGCGCAGTAGCCAATGATGAGAATGGTGCAGTAGGGATTGCCGATGTTGGCCGCCACGTGGTACTCGACCCGCCCCCCCTGCACCATGCCCGATGAGGAGATGATGATGCACGGCTCGTTATAGTCAGACACGGCCTTGCTGGCTTTCGACGATTCGAGGAATTCGAAGTTCTCAAAATCGAACAGGGCGCGCTTATCTTCGTAAAACTCGCGGGCTTCGTGGCTGAGCATTTTAATATTTTTAAGATACACCTTCGAGCTTTCGAGGGCCATCGGACTATCTGAAAATACCTTGATGGGCGGAAAACCGCGTTCCGTATAAAGCCGGTTCAGGGTGTAGAGCAGTGCCTGCGTGCGCCCCACCGAAAACGACGGGATGATGAGCCGACCCGGAATGTCGATGCAGGTACGGGTAATCACATCGGCCAGAGCCTCTTCGGGGGTTTGGTGGTTTTCGTGCAGGCGGTTGCCGTAGGTGCTTTCGCATACCAGGTAATCGACGGGTGGCACGGGGGCGGGGTCAACCAGCAGAGGGTAGTGTTTGCGGCCAATATCACCCGAAAAGCAGATGCTTTTCTTCTCGCCGTTTTCCAGCACATGGAGCACAATATGGGCTGCACCCAGCAAATGACCCGCCGGAATAAAGGTTACGTCCACCCCATCGGTGAGCCGAAACTTGCGCCCGAACTGGATAGGCACCACCGCCGACATCGACTCGCGCACCTGCTGATCCAGAAACAGGTCTTTCTGCATTTTCACCTGCTTGTCTTTCACTTTCTGTTTTTTGCTGGCATTCAGCTCGTTGATCCGTTTATGGTTCAGCGAGGCCGCATCTTTGAGCAGCAATTCGGTGAGGGCAAAGGTGGGGTCGGTGCAGAGAATCTGCCCTTCATAGCCTTCGCGGTAGAGATGCGGCAAATTGCCCGAATGGTCGATGTGTGCGTGCGTGAGCAACACTACGTTGATTGTGGAAGCCTCGAACGGGAAAAATCCGGTTTGGCTGGGTTCTGGCGGGGGTGTTTGGCCATTCGGACGTTCAAGATTGGAGCCGCAGTCAATCAGTATGCGGTAATCGTCGTCTAATTCGAGCAGGTACATACTACCCGTTACCTGCTGGGCCGCTCCCCAAAACGTTAATTTCATGCAGTTCTATTCGCGTCTATACGATAAGCCGGGCCTATACCCGGTTGTGTTGTTCGGTCAGGAGTGTTACGGATACTATAGCTAGTCATTCGGTTGGCATTCATTGTCAGTCAGTAGTCATTCGTTGGTAAAGCCACTAATTTTTCGGTTCTTTAGAACGCCCAAACCCATAATGACCATGAATGACAACCCATGACGATTGATTGACAACCGCTCTATTGTTTGCAAAACTACGAAATCTGCCCCGAATAGCGCATGAAATCTTGTTTACCCTTCTGGCTGGTCGTTCTGCTGGTCTGCCGCCTGAACGCTCCAGCCCACGCTCAACCCACCGATACCCTGGCTACACAGCGGGTACTGACCTTTCTGGATGCCCTACAAAATGGCCCTCTGGCCCGTAACGGCACGGTGGCTCTGTCGGTACGGCGCACCCGCGATGGGCAGTCGATTGTGGCCTACAACGACCACAAAAGCCTGTCAACGGCCTCTACCCTTAAACTCATCACCACCGCTACGGCTCTGGCCGTGCTGGGGCCGACCTTCAGCTATACCACCACCCTCGAATACGACGGGCAACTTACGGGCGGTATCTTGATGGGTAATGTGTATCTGCGCGGCACGGGCGATCCCTCGCTGGGTAGCTGGCGGTTTGTCGACTCTACGGCTACCGATGTGCTGATGCAGACCCTGGCGAAGGCCGTGAAGCGGGCAGGCATCCGTACTATTGCAGGTACGGTAGTAGGCGATGGCTCGCTATACGCTGGCCAACCCACGCCCGACACCTGGCCCTGGGGCGATTTAGGGAATTATTACGGGGCCGGACTGTTTGGGCTGAACCTGAACGAAAACCTGTACCGAGTGTTTTTCAGGCCCGGCAAAACCCTGGGTGCGGGGGCTACCGTGCTGCGTACCGATCCGCTTCTCCCCTACCTCACGCTCACCAACACCGTTACCACCGATGCCGCTGGCACTGGCGATCAGGTGACTATTTACAGCCCACCCCTGGGAATGCAGCAGTGGCTGACGGGCAAAGTACCGCTGGCCACATCGCCCCGCAACCAGGAGTTCAGTGTGAAAGGTGCTCTGCCCGACCCGCCCTACCACGCAGCCTTCCGGCTCGATGCCCAACTCCGTGCTGATAGCGTACTCATTACCCACCCACCCACGGCCTTCCACCTGGGCAACCCCGCCCCGAAAGCCAAACCCCACCGAACCACTCTGTACCAGCATCAATCGCCCCTCCTGACCGACCTGGCCCGGCAAACCAACTACGAAAGCCTGAACGGCTACGCTGAAGCACTGCTCCGTACTACCGCTCTGGCTCTAAACCCTACTGTCCGCACTTTCGATGAGAGCGTTGAGGCTGTGGCTGCTTACTGGAAAGCTAAAGGGGTAAACCTGGAGGGGTTCCTCCCCAAAGACGGCAGCGGCCTCTCGACCGTGGGTGCCCTGACCGCCGATAACATGACGGGTATCCTGACAGCCATGAGTCATGACAAGGCGTTTCCGGCTTTTTACCAAAGCATTCCGGTAGTGGGGCAGTCAGGTACGGTGCGGAATCTGGCCCGAAACACCGTGGCAGCGGGCCGGGTGCGGGCCAAGAGCGGCAGCATTGAGGGGGTGCGGGCCTACGCGGGTTATTTCACTACTACCGGGGGCGAACAAATGGCCTTTTCGGTGATGGTGAACAAGATTACACCGGATACATCGGTAACCAGTCGGTTAGGGCAGTTGCTGGTACTGCTGGTGGGGTTGTAGGGGTGATGTAGTCGTTTCTCCCATAAATTGCCCCAGGTAGCCATAAAAAAAGTATCTTTGTATAAAGCTAGCCGAACAGAATATGCTCAGAAAAACATCGGTTCTCGACGAAATTTCTCTCTTTATTGCGGGGATGAATCCAGAGAAGGTAGTGAACTTTACCCCTTCGCCAACTCATCAGAAACGCCTTGATTTTCTGCTGGGTAAGCACAAAGACACGCCATTGTCGGGTGAGGAAAAAAGTGAATTGGAGCAATACCTCATTATTAACCGCATTGTAAGTCTTGCTAAAGCACGGGCTATCAGCATGATGCAATCGTGAGTAGAGCTATCCAGGCTGCTACTAAACAAAAGGTGGCGATACGCGCCCAATTTCGGTGTGAGTATTGTCTGCTTGCAGAAAGAGCATCTTTTTATTCATTTCATATCGAACACATTCGTAGCCGCAAACATGGTGGTACGAACGAATTAGCCAATCTTGCCTACTGCTGCCCTGACTGCAATTATTTCAAAGGCCCCGATGTGGGTACATTTATCGACAATACCGAAACCCTTATCCGCTTCTTCAACCCAAGAAGAGACAATTGGGAAGATCATTTTGAGTTAGAAAACGGGGCCATACATGGAAAAACGCCTATTGGCAAAGCCACTGTCCGCATTTTCAAATTCAATGAAATAGACCGATTAATTTTCCGGCAACAAGTAGCCGAGCTAGGTCTATATCCCTAATCACTGGGGGCGAACAAATGGCTTTTTCGGTAATGGTGAATAAGATCACACCGGATACATCGGTAACCAGTCGGTTAGGGCAGTTGCTGGTATTGCTGGTGGGGTTGTAGAGTTATATCTACCGCTGCAACTCACCATTCTCAGCCACACCTGACTGATCGAGTAGCTGAATGGATGAGGCTGGACCTAAATCGTTGACACCACCCCACGCGCTCAATGCCCACACTACTTTTTTGGCAGGGGTCACTTCCAGCACCTGTACCGAGGTGGGCCAGTCTTTCGGGTCCTTCAGCCCCCCGGCGCACCAGTTGCAGATAATGGTATTGCCATTGGCTAGCCGAGTTACCTCCTGCACGTTGAAGAGTTTAATGTCGGGTACATCCTGCTGGGTGAACTCCCAAACGGTTTCGCCTTTGGGGTTTACCTCGCGGGCATAGCCACTGCCGTCGCCACTAATCAGGGTATTCCCGTTTTTGAGTCGGATAGCTGCCCAGGGCGATTTGGTAGCGTACGACCAGATTTCGCGCCCCGTCGAGTCGTATTCGACCACGCGGCCAGCCATGTGTGGTACCAGAAATGTACCAGCGTTAGTCATCCGTACGTGCCGAAACTGGCCATGCGGACTGTCGGGCCGTTCGGTGGGAATGATTAATTCTTTCTCCGTTTTGCCAGTCACCTTATTGATAATCATTAATTTGGCCGGGTTGCCGTTCTGCATGATGAGTACCCGGTCTTTGCCAATGGGCTGCGTCGTGTGGATTTCGCCCTTGGGTGGAGCTTCGTAATTCCAGACAATTTTCTTGTCGGGAGTAATCTCGCTGGCTCCTACTTTCCGGGAGAACAGAATGTTGCCGTTGGCCAGCATATACGCATCGCCCAACTCCTGAATCTCGTTCTTGGCCGAGTCTCTGATGGGAATGCCATACGACCACACCACCTGACCTCCCCGCACTACGTGAATGGTTTGCAGATGGTCGGGCCGAACGTCCCACTCACCCGCGTACAGAAAGGAGTGTTGCGCCAGACCCTTGCCGGGCAGGGTAGCAGTGGGTTGGGCGGTCAGTTTGAGCGCGACAACCAGCAAAATCAGGAAAAGGGAGCGTGTTTTCATCAGTAGCCAAAGGGGGTATACGTCCCTTGCTTTCTACTCGCTCCGAAACCGCAATACATCAATCTCATTGCGGGGGCTACTAATCTGATCCTGGGCAAACTGCCGGGCAACAGCCTCCTGCACTGCATAGTTTACCGTGGCAATGGCACTAACAGGTATCCAGACCCGCACCTCAAACTGAATTCCATTATCAGTGAGTTTATTCACCAGCACATCGGGTGGCCGGTCGGTGAGTAGCTGTGGGCAGGTGGCCAGTGCTGTCAGAATGGAAGCCCGCACAACATCGACCGGGTGCTGATTGCTCACCACAAACACCGACTCGACCCGCACCACCGCCAGCCTAGAAAAATTGGTGATGGGGTTGGTGGTTAGTATGTTGTTAGGCAATATAACCGTGCGCTGATCGTCGGTGACCAGCACGGTGTTGAACAGATAAACGGCCTCGACATAGCCCGTAAACGTTTGCACGGCAATGAGATCACCCACCCGGAAGGGTTTAAACGCCAGAATCAGCAGCCCGCCCGCCAGGTTAGCCAGACTTCCCTGCAAGGCCAGCCCTACCGCCAGCCCGGCGGCACCGATAACGGCCACAAATGAGTTGGTTTCAATACCCAGCGTGCTGAACACACTTAGCAATAGCGCCACCTGCAACCCAATCCGCAGCAACGACAGCACAAACGGTTGCACGTCGCGATCAACCTGCCGCTGGGTAAGCAGACGACCAATGGCGTTGATTGCCAGTTTGATTAGCCAGTAACCACCAGCCGCCAGCAAGGCAGCCACCAACAGACGACTGCCGTAGTGGGTCACTAAATTGGTACTCGTTTCGGGCAAGGGCGGAGGTAAGCCAATCATCGACGTTTTTCACCATTGGTGGGGTTAACCTGGCGATGGGCAAATATAGGATACAGGTGCCAGAGCCTGTTTAAATTTCCCTAAAAATGAGTTCAACCGTCCCCACCGATACTGTTCACGTAAAAGGTGAATACACAGCTACCTGGTTGTGGACAAACCAACGCGGCTGGCGGATGAAAAGCATGATAATCAAGCCTCTACAATAGCTGCTTTAAATAAATACCTGATATTGCAATGTCACCTGCCCCAATCGCCCGGCGGGGGCTAACTGCGTGCCGGTACTGGCGGGTTGGTTGAAATACGGGCGGTTCTGGTAGTCGAGGGTGATTTTGCTGTTGTGGCCGCGAATGAGCCAGTTTACACCTGCATTATACACGCCCATTGTTTGGGTTAGTCGTTGGTAGTGGGCAATTTGTGCCTGTGCGTAAGGCATCAGCGTACCGTTGCCTGCACCGAGCATATCCTGCGGCATCAGGTAGCCCGCCTGGGCATACACCAACTGGCCCGTGCCGAACATTGGAAACGCATTACCCCACGTGTTCGACACGCCTGTGAGCGGCAGACTGGTGCCAGTGGCGGGGTTCATAATGCCGTTATAGCGGAGGTAGCCCTTACTTACCATAGTCGGTGTTAAAGTAGCCGAGGTAAGCGTTGATGGCGGTGCCTTTGGCCCGGTTCAGGGGCATATCTAAAAACGCGGCTACCGACCACAGATTCATGTCTGAATACAACGTATCAGCACCAGCCCCTTCTTTGCGCCATGTTGCATTTTTCTGGGTGATAAATCCGCCTTCGAGCGAGAGGACTTTCTTTTTACCGAGGTAAGTGCCAGTCATATAGCCAGGCGTAATGTGCGACTCTTTGTCGAAGAACTGATAGGCAAAAAAGCCCTGAAACTGTTTGTGATGACCTTTCAACGCAAAACTGGAATTTGCACCCAATGCCGGAGGAACTGCGCCGTTGGTCTGGATCGGGAAGGGGTCGCTGATGGCTACGCGGTAATCGAAGTGGCCAACCTGCCCACGGGCATAGATACTTAGTTTCCGCGAAAACTCGTCGGTCTGGTCAACTGTGGCTTGGGCAAACACCGGCACATCGAGACTTATAATGCTGCTTACCCCTGGCTGACTAAACCGCGACAGGCCATTCACAACGGTTAGGCCACCACCGAGTTTCAGCCAGTCTTTACGGTTGAATGCGTGGTACTCAACCACCGCATCGTGAAAGAATGCCTGTAGTTTGCGGTTCGTATAAGCATTATCAGTATTGCCTGTGGCGGTGAAATTATAGTTGCTGTTCAGCCCATTCAGGAAGTTGAAATTGTTCATGCCGAACTGCAAATACAAAAACGTGCGGTCGTTAAGCTGGCCATATAACTGAATCCGTGTCCGGCGCAGACCAATATCAAAGGTATTGTCTTTGGGTTCCTGAATAACGGTTGTACCGGGGTTACTCTGATTAAACCGCGCCCATGCCTGGTTCAGAAACGTCACCTTAACATAGTGTGAACCCGATTCGTTGAGTTTGTAGGTCAAATCTGGCTTGTCGGGCGCGGTGGTCTGTTGCGCAAAGCTGATTGTAGTGGCTGTGAGTAACCCCAGAACGAGAATTATTTTCTTCATAGCGGTTGTCTTTTACCTCAACGCTCCCACTCGCAGGCCGGTTCGAGCCACTCCTGACCGGGGTCGATGGGCGACCCGTCGGGGGGTGTCTGTGCCGAAACGCTTACCGCACGGTCGGGGTAAGTCAGATACTGGTCGATGAGCCAGGCCTGGTAGACGTTTTTCCACTGGGGTGTCATTATTCTATTGTCGTAATACGCTTTGGCTTGACGCAAAAACGTGTGGGTAGCCGCCCGAACACTGCCATCAGGATCGGCGTTGGTAGCTAGTTTTATCAACTGATTCAGTAATAATCGCTCGGTTTGCCGGGCAATCTCGCCTTTATAATCCGCCTGACTGATGGCGGGCGATTTGATAAATGCTTCCCGCAGTTTATCGAACAAATCATCCAAACCGGGAAGTTTCGGATTCAGGGCGTGTTGGCGCACCAGTCGGGCGCAGCGTTCGGGGTTCAGCAATAGCCGGACGGTCATGCCCGCAGCCGCTTCGGCAGGGGCCAACTGGTCGAAGGCCAGACCCGTATGCCGTTTGAATACCTCGCGGGGATTGGGGTCATACCGAAACGCACGGGGCGGAATCAGGGCCAAAATATTGGTTGGCACGGCAAGCGCATCGGGCGAGAGTGTAGTCAACAGGGCATTGATGGCATCATTCTGTTCGGCAGCCGAAGCTGGAGCCAGCACCATCTGCCCATCGCCCCGCAGAGCATTGGTGTAGTACGAGCCACCAATCACCTTTACGGCGGCCTCAACCTGGTAGCGGTGAAAGAGGTACATCGGCACAAACACTTCTTCGAGGGTGGCTATGGGCGTACCCACCGGAATTTTTCGCTCGTTGAAATTAGCCAATGCCACCCGCCGAACGTCCATCACCCGGTTTAGCTCCTGTACGGCATTCTGCCCATTGTCCCAAAGGTGAACTTTTGGGTGAACCGAGCCTTCGGGCCGGGCATCCTGATCGGTTAGGAAACTCAGGCCCGTTTTGTGCATGGCCTGTACTAATTTATCCAACTCCTTTTTCTCGTCGGTGCCATCCACAAAATCCTGATACCCATATTTGATGCTCCATTTATCGTACTCGCCAATCTGGGTGGTGTAGGCATCCGACAGGTCAATGCTGGCTCCTTTCAGTTTGGCTACCATGGTGGGGTAATCCATTACTGAAGCTCTGCCGAACCGCTCCGGCGTACCGGTTGAACCACCCTGCGTACTGGAGATGTAATTATGCGGCAGGCCCAGTGTATGGCCAACCTCATGGGCTGCCAACTGCCGCAGCCGCGCCAGCGACATACCCATCATCTCCCGAACGTGCGATGAATCGGTATCGAAATTACCGACTAAGCCCTGGGCAATGAGGTAATCCTGCCGCACCCGCAGCGAGCCGAGGGTCACTTTACCTTTCAGGATTTCGCCCGTGCGCGGGTCGCCAATGCTTGCTCCGTAACTCCAGCCCCGCGTGGATCGGTGTACCCACTGCACTAAGTTGTAGCGAATATCCATCGGGTCGGCGTCGGCTGGGAGCAATTTTACCTGAAATGCATCTTTGTAGCCAGCGGCTTCAAACGCCTGATTCCACCACTTGATACCGTCCATCAGCGCCGAGCGAATGGGTTCGGGGGTACCGGGGTCAAGGTAATAGACAATGGGTTTTACGGCCTCGCTCACGGCTGCTGTAGGGTCTTTTTTCTCCAGCCGATGCCGCGAGATGTACCGTTGCATAATGGGTTGGCTCACCGGCGTGGCATAGTTAAAAAACTCAATGCCACCGTAGCCAATGCGTGGGTCGAACAGCCGGGGCTTGTAGGCGTTGGGGCTGGTCAGGTCGGGAAGTTGCACAAACGAATGGTGCTGCCGCATGGTCACGGCCGTAGCGGTTGGCACTACTTCGCGCAGGTAGCCGCCCGGATTGTCGCCCGCCAGCGTAATGGTCACTTCAAACTCAGTATTTTGCGGAAAAGCTTTGGAATTGGGCAGATACAGCGCACAACGGGCTGGGTCGAGCCGGAAACTGCCCTGTTTGGTTTGGGCAATACCCTGAATTGCGCCTACTGCATCCTGCATCAGAAAGGGCGTAAGGTCAACCAGCACGGCGCGGCCCTCTTCGGCTACCACATCGAACCCCGCGTGTACCGATTGCGCGAATGATTCGGCCACTGCCCGCCGTTCGAGCGAATCGGGGCTGAGGGCGCGGTATGCGTAGTTGGGTTCAATCATCAGCACTTTCGGGCCAATGCGCTGAAATTTCACCACGTGTTCAGCACCTAATCGGCCCCGGTCGAGGCCAATGTCGTTGGAGCCAACGCCCTGCGTGAGCGACGGAAAGTAGAGGAACTCCTGATCGAACTTATCAATTTCAAGCCAAATTTTACCTTTTTTGGCTTCCCAATAGAAGGTCAGAAAGCCAGGGTGCTTCTCCATGCCGGTGGTAAACTGGGTAATGGTGGCAGGGGGAGTGGTAGCAGACTGCGCCTGTAGCCAATGGGGGGAAACCAGGAGCATACATAACAGGCAGATGAGCCAGCTTGTGGCAGTGGGGTGGTTACTGGTAGTTTTTGAGGTCATGCTGATGGAATAGGTTAAGGGTAGGGTGTCTTCCGGGTAGTTTGAAAAGCAGGGTTATGAGTAGAGCAGGCACATGGGTTACACAAAAAATTGCGGGTTAAAATTCATCAGGAATACTTCGTCGGTGGCCCGCGTCAGAGCGGTATATAACCAGCGTACAAACTCGTCGTTGGTTTGGTTTTCGGGCAGGTAGCCCTGGTCAATGAACACGGCACTCCACTGCCCCCCCTGCGATTTGTGGCAGGTGAGCGCGTAAGCAAATTTTACCTGGAGGGCGTGCAGATATGGGTCGCGCCGGAGGGCTTCGGTACGTTCTTTTTTGTTGGTGATATATAAATAGTCTTTCAGCACACGTTCATACAACGCCTGATGCTGCTCCTGCGAGAGTGCCGGCGTAGGGGAATGGAGCGTGTCGAGCATCACTTTGGCCTCAAAATCGGGTTGCTCCTCTACATCGATCAACCGTAGCGTAACGGTGGCAAACCGAAAACCGTGCATTTCTTCATGATTACGAATCCGCAGCACCTCGGCAAATTCGCCATTGGCCAGAAACCCCGCCGGTGATTCTTCGTCCAGCACGGTGTAGTTATTACGGGCAATCATAATCATGTCGCCCGCATCGAGTTCCTGTTCGCGCTGGTCAATCACGTTGCGGATAAACTGGTTATACTGCACCGCCGTTTTGTTGGAGCGGCAGAGAATCACGCAGTTTTCACGGCCATATTTACCGTAGGCATATTGGATACCATCTTCTAATTTGGTTATCGGCATCTTAAACACATCGCGGAAAGACTTCGTCTCTAACCGCACCGACACAGCCTCAGCTTTAGGCGCGGGGGTATCGTTCATGAGGTGTTCAAAACTCACTAAGGCAGGGCCTTCGGGGTCGAGGGTCAGGGTATTGCGGAGGTTAGTAGCGTTGTAGAGAATCCCCGATGCTTCATCTTGCCGCATTACCTCGGTCAGTTCCTGTTCGTACACTGTCATATCGAACTGGCGGGCCAGAAACAGCCGGTCGAGGGCGGGGCTGAGGTCGCGGCCAACGGGGGGTAGCTGAGCGGTATCGCCCACAATCATGAGCTTATTTCCGCCATTCTCAAACACAAACTCAATGAGATCGGTGAGCAGCCCTTTGCCCCCAAAATCGGCCTCGTCGGAGATCATCGAAGCCTCGTCCACAATAAAGAGCGTGTCTTCGTGGTAATTTTTCTGCCGCTGGAACATCAGCGAGCCAGCGGCCGGGTCGGCCACCTGCCGGTATATTTTGCGGTGGATGGTCTGCGCCGATTTTTTGGCGTAATTGGCCATCACCTTAGCCGCCCGGCCCGTGGGGGCCAGTAACACCGACTTCAGCCCGAACCGGGGCAACACTTTAATGAGGGTGCTGATGAGCGTGGTTTTCCCCGTACCGGCATAGCCCCGCAAGAGAAAGCAATCGCGGTAGTGTTCAACGTCTTCGGGGGTGATAAACTGGCCAGCCTGTTCAAAAAACTGCTGCTGACCGGGGGTTGGTTTGTAAGGGAACCGTTTGGCGAGGAGTTGAGCTGCCGTCAGGGTATCGTTCATAGGTTAAAGATACGAATTTTCAGTATATATTTGTTAACTAAAACACTGGCTACTGGCAGTGGATTAATCTTCCCGATAATGGACGTATCCCAGCAAGACAACCAATACATTATCCGCATACCGATGGAAGCCGTTGATGCGCCAGCATTAGAAAAACTCTTGCGTCAGATTCGGTTACAGGAAATCTTATCAAAACGCCAAGGTACTGAAGAACAGGCACAAGAACTTGCCCGTGAGGTAAACAATGGCTGGTGGGAGCAAAATAAGCACCGTTTCCCGAAATGAGAAACATTGTTGTTGACGCGAACGTAGTCATTAGTGGATTGATAACAGCAGGTGGTAAATCAGCCTCGGTATTGCTGGCTCCTACTCCATCAATTCAGTTAGTAAGTTGCCATTTTCTGCACATTGAGTTATTTAAGCACAAAGCACGTATTCAGCAGTTTAGTGGATTATCGGATGATGATTTAATTGAACTACTCTATGAATTACTTAGCCATATAACATTTGTCAATGAAGCTTATATACCATTTTCCTATTGGCAGCAAGCCCACCGCCTACTCGAAAACATTGACCCGAATGATACACCCTACTTGGCTCTATGTATTCATCTAAACGCTCATTTATGGACAGGCGACCGAAAAATGATCAGTGGTTTGGCCGAGAAAGGCTTTGACCAGTGTATCACAACGGGTCAGCTATTGAGTCTGTAAATGAAATTACCTCCCTAAACCAGATACCCATCATGCATCACCCCCTCAACCGTCGTGATTTTCTCCGGCAAAGCAGTGCAGCCGCGCTGAGCCTTGCCGTCTTTCCGAGCCTGAAACGGCGCGTGGCCCCTTCCGACAAACTACGGGTGGCGCATATCGGGCTAAATGGTATGGGCACCAACCACCTGAAATGGTTTGCCAACCTGCCCGAAGTAGATGTAGTAGGCCTGTGCGATGTGGATGCAACGCACCTTACCAAAGCGTTAGCTACGTTGCAGGACATTCATCGTACGGCGAACC
>JBBQUC010000005.1:0-21525 GCA_038212815.1 Cytophagales bacterium | reverse complement strand
GATGCTGGCGGGCGGCTCTACTGTACCGCGCGATTTGACGATTCCGGGACGCAACCTGCGGGGTATTTATCCAGCAATGGAATTCCTGAGTCAACAGAATAAGCGCGTAGCTAAGCGAGCGTTGACTGTAGATCATCAGGGAGCTACTTACCAAAACGGGGTTCTCTCAGCCGAGGGGAAAAACGTAGTAGTGATTGGTGGGGGCGATACCGGGTCCGACTGTGTAGGCACGTCGAACCGGCACGGTGCGACTAGCGTAACCCAGATCGAGTTGTTGGAAAAACCGCCATTTGAGCGGGCAGCAGCCACGCCCTGGCCTAACTGGCCCATGATGCTCCGAACCAGCACCTCGCACGAAGAAGGCTGCGACCGATACTGGTCAATCAACACCAAATCCTTTATTGGCGATGAGGAGGATAACCTGAAAGCCCTGCGTATCGTTGATCTGGAATGGCAAAAACAGCCCGATGGCCGGATGCAGATGGTCGAGATTTCCGGTTCTGAGCGCGACATTCCCTGCGAACTAGCTCTGCTAGCGGCTGGGTTTCTGCACCCGCAGCAGGCAGGCCTACTTACCGACCTCGGCCTGGAATTAGACGCACGGGGCAATGTAAAAACCCAGCATTACCAGACCAGTAACCCGGCTGTATTTGCGGCTGGTGACATGCGCCGGGGTCAATCCCTGGTGGTATGGGCCATCTCTGAAGGCCGCGAAGCCGCCCGTGCTGCCGACCAATACCTCATGGGACACACGCTGCTCGAAGCCAAAGCCGAGTCGTTGCTGGCCACGGTTTAACGGCTTGGTGGGTATTGGAAGGCTATTCCCGATTAAGACATGCGCTACTTACTAGTTGCTACGGCCCTCTGGCATAGCCTGGCTATGTATTATTTTTTGCTTCGCCCGCGGCAGACACTAGAAGATTTTACCCACGAACGGCCAGTTTCGCCTATTGCAAAAGACTTAATGCGGTTTTTAGGTGCCCTTAACGCTGTCTATGTCGCGCTGGCTGGGTGGGCAGCCTGTCATCTCCTGCCAATAGCTTGGGTAAGTTTAATCTTAGGCCTTGCTAATGGCTCGCAATTCGTCATAGACTTAGCAGCCCATAAGTCGGCACACTGGAAAATGATATTGCTTCGAATAACCCTGCTGGATGGTTTTTTTATGCTGGTCTACATAATTCATTTTGCCCGCTGCATCGTATTTTCTGAGATAAGCCAGCGGAATTAAATTACTCCTGTCCGCTTGTTCCGGCTTTGTAATACAGGGTAGCTAACGCTTTCTGGTATTTGGTGCGTAGTTCCTCCAGTTTCAGGCTAAGGTCTATTCGTTTGGCTTCACGGGCGTTGACCAGAAACAGTGAGCTTTCGCCCAGTTCAAATCGTTGCTGCTCGGCCTGTAAGAGCCGTCTCTGGTTTACTACGGTTTGCTGCTGCAACTGAATCTGGCGGTCAAGGCCCTGCAACTCATTCCAGGCGGTCTGTACCTCGTTACTGATTGTTCGGGCCGTTTGCTGCCGGTCAAGCCCCACCTGCTGGGCTTTTAACTGGATTTGCCTGAGTTTCCCCCGTTCTTTTCGAAGAAACAACGGAAGTACCAGGGAGGCACCAATCTTGTGGTTATCAGGGCGAAAAGCGTAATAGCTACTCCAGTCATACCCTACATTCGGTACAGGAGTCTGGCTTAGCAGGGTGGCATTTAAACTCAATTGGGGTTGTAGTAACGACCGCCTGAATCGCTCTTCCAGTCGCAGTTGCTCGGCTTTGGCCGTCAGCTTTGTCAAATCGGGGTGTTGCTCGGCCGCTTGCAGCAGTAGGGTCTGCAACAGCCTCTCAGATGGGCGGTTGGGCGGTACACCTTGCGGAATGACCCGTTGTGGCAACTCAACGGGCTGGGTGGTTGAGCCATCGGCCCGCCACAAGAACGTAGTGAGATAGAGTCTGGCATTCTGGTAAGCCACGTCAACCTGCTGCCGCTGCACGGCACGGTCTTGCACCGTAATGAGGGCTTCAGTCGTGTCGATAGCGGCTGCCTCACCCAGCAATACACGCTGCCGCAAGGCTACAAACCGAGTGTCGGCCAGGCGATATCCTTCATCAATCAGGCGTAGCTGCTGGTAGGTCATGTACCACTCCCAGTAGGCTTTGGCGGCATCGAACAGCGTTTTGTTGATTAGTTTTAGCCGCTCGGCTTCGGCTAAGGTAATGGCCGCCTGCGCCTGCCTCAGAGCGGTGCGCCGGGCATCGGCCCATAGGCCCTGCCCCACCGGAATGCTAATTCCTACCCCCGTCAAGCCGGAGCGTGGCACCCGGTCTTCAGGGTTGATAAAATCACCATTATTGCGGTCGTAGGTTACTTTCAGGTCGGCACCGAGAGCCAAAATGGGGATCGACAGTCCTGCTCCCCATTTATCGTAATATACATTCTGTCCAAACTCTTTTCGGTCATATTCAGAGACCAGTTTAGGATCGAAGGCTCCCCGGGCCTGCATCACCTCAGAGCGGGCTTCGTCAGAAAGTAGGCCCGCCTGTCTAACCAGGGGGTGATGGTTAACAATAATTCCGTAAAATTCACTGGCGGTCAGCACCGTTGTATCGGCTGGCTGGGCAGCCAGGCTGGTCAGTCCTGCCCACCAGAGCAGCATCAAGGACCAGGTAGCCCTGAAAAAGTTAACAATAACTCCCCTCATTTTTTGGCCTCCTTTCCGCCCGTAGTTGTAGGCTCTTGTTGCAGACTTGGCGGAAATCCATTCAGTTGCCGCCAGATTTCGTACCAGATGGGTACATCGTCCAGCATGACCCAGCCGTACACGCCTGACCCTAGCCGGAGTTGTACTGGCCAGGCAGGGTCATGCCCACTTATTTTAGGTTTAATTAACAGTCGATATTTTCCATTGGTGCTGCTTACGGCATCAATAACGGCTACTTCGCCCCCAAACGTCCCTACCGATGCTGTTGGCCATCCCGAAAACTGAACCGCAGGCCAACCGTCGAACTGTAGCCGCACGGGTCGTCCAGGTTGGATAAGAGGCACATCCATAGCCCGCACGTACAACTCGACCGCAATAGCCGGATTATCGGGTTGTAGGGTAGCAATCGACTCGCCTTCTTTAATGGTTTCACCAATGCCTGCTTTTAGCGGACGAACGACGTAGCCAGCCTGCGGAGCGCGAATGGTGTATAGCCCCCGACGTACAGCGACACTGCTGATTTTATTCGTGATTTTCGACATTTCTCCCGTAGCGTCGGCCTGGTATGACACGGCCGAGGATCGGTCAGACTGCGCTTTAGCCAATTTCTCAGCATAGTCGGCCCGGATACTGTTTAGATCGAGTTGGGCGTTTACCCATTCCTGGCGGGATACATTCAGTTTAGCATCCTGAGCAATCACTTTGGCGTAATCTTCCTGTCTTTTTAGCCGCCGGGTTTCCAGATCGGTTAGCGAAATCAGGCCCTCTTTATACATTTTTTCGGAGCGATCAATCCGGGCTTTGGCAATGGCGTAGTTACTACGCACTGCCAGCAGGTCAGTACTGTCGCTAATGACCTTGAATTGAGCCTGTTTCACTTTGTTACGGGCTAGGGCCAATTTGACCTGCACCCCCTGTTGCAAGGCAGTTATCTGGCCATCCAGAGCTGAAATCTTAGCCGTTGTCGCTGTCAGGCTTCCCGTTTTAGCCCCTAACTGCTCCCGCAGCCGAAGCGGTAGATCAGGATCGAAATACTCATCTTTAATTTCGGAAATCACCACCAGAGTGTCGCCCTTCTTCACGTACTGCCCATCGGTTACGGCCCATCGTTCAATCCGCCCGGCAATGGCATTCTGAATGGTTTGTGGCCGATCCTGTGGATTCAGTGCCGTTACCGTACCATCGCCATTGATGTTCTGTTGCCAGGGCATAAGGAGCGTAATTACCCCTAGTCCCAACAAGACCAGCATCCATCGGCCCAGTCGCCGACCCGCCCGTAAATTGGGTAGCGTTCGGAGGGTTTTGAGTGGATAGCGACCCAGCAACCGTTCATTGATTCGTTGATTCGATAGATTGAGCATAGTTAGGCAAGGCTGGGAGAAGGTTCATCCACCAAAGGCATATCGGTTACCTGCCCGAGTTTTTCAACCGCAGTTAGTAAGTCGAAGACAACCTCGATCCCGGAAATCAATTTCTCGACCGCCCCCGTAATCAGTACAATAACCAGTTCTGCCGCTACAAACTGGCCAAGAGTCATCTGACGATCAACTAGCAGGATGGTTCCGGCAATCAGCAGTCCACCCGTCATGAGGGTTTTAAACCCAACAGCATTGTAATAAAACCGCCGTAATACCCGAAAATGCTGGTTCCGATAATCGAGGTAACTAGCTACATAACCATCGGTTGTCTCCATCAGGACGGGGTCGTTGGGTTGTTGACGAACCAGGGGTAACCGGGTTGCCATATCTTCTAACCAGGCTACTAATTTGTACTTATACTTCGATTCGTAGAGGCTGGTACTCAGGCCACGCGGCCCCAACAACGCTATGATTCCGCTTACCACCACCAGGGTAAATAAGCCAAACGCGATGAAGACCGGGTGATAAAAGGAAAGCAACAGTATTCCGAAAATAATTTGAACAACAGCCGCCGTTAAGTCGATCAGGAGTTTAGGTAAGCCCTTCTGGATAGTCAACACCTCGAAAAAGCGATTCATTAACTCCGGTGGATATTCGCCCACTAACGCGTCGGGCCGGATATGAGGCAGGCGGTACGTAAACTCAAAAGCAGCCTTGGCAAAGACCCGTTGTTGTAACACCTCTACCAGTGTTTGCTGCCCAATCTGGATCAGTCCGCTGATAAGTACCCCCAGAATAACCAGCACAATGAGTACATAGACCGAGCTAAACACCATGCCGCCCGCTACCAGGTTAAATACGGCCTGCACACCCAGTGGTAACGACAGACTAATTAGCCCGGCTACAATGGCATATAGATAGACGTAGCCAATATCCCGTTGCTCCGTACCAAGCAGTCGTAACAAACGCCGGAGCGGGCTGGGTGGCGGTAAATACGGTTCATTTTGCATAGCAGTAGTTTTTTTACTACCTAATTCGATAGTATTACTAACTTTTTTGCAAATATAACTTTCTCTCCTGAAATTTGCTCTCCTGACAAATCAAAGATAACCTCATTCAGACCAAATGGACTACGCTGTACACGTTCGGATGAACGATAAGCTTTTTCTGCGCGACCCAGAGGGGTCAGATTTAGGTCGTCGGATAGTACAGCAGGGGATTTTGCTGTTCGATGAGTTAGGTTTCGAAGATAGCACGTTTCGGAAACTGGCTGACCGGCTTGGGACAAAAGAGGCTAGTATTTACCGCTATTTTGAGAACAAGCACCGGCTGTTAGTTTATTTAGTAGCCTGGTACTGGCAATGGCTTGAATACCAGGTTGTCTTTCAAACTAACAACCTGACTGACCCTAAAGAGCGATTGGAACGGGTGCTGAAACTGCTGTTGCTCCGCGATTTGCGCGAAACGGCCACCGGCGATCTGGACATCCTGAAACTACATGCTATTGTGATCTCAGAAGCCAGTAAAGCTTACCTAACGCGCCACGTAACCGAAGACAACCGGCAGCAACTCTTCAAACCCTATAAAGACTTATGTGGGCGGTTGGCGGCTATGTTGCTCGACTATCGCCCCAATTATCCCTATGCCCGGTCGCAGGCTAGCTCGCTGATCGAAACGGCACATTTCCAGACATTCTTTATGCAAAACCTGCCCTCCCTTACCGATTTCGGCCAGTCTACTGAACCAGACCGGTTACTCCATTTTCTTCGCCATCTGTTATTTTCTTCGCTCAATGCTCCCTTTTAAGGTCAGTCTTCGCTACGGACCCGAAACAGGCGTTTTAACCAACTTTGTTTTTCAACAATTTCTTCCTTCTGTTCCTCGCCGGTAAGGCTATAACCCGCCAGCTTGCGCATGTCGGGCTGACCCGCATCTACCCAACAGGTGTACCAGAAATCGCCCACCATTTTTACGGATGCCCGCATTTGCCGTTCCACCTGACCTTGTAGACGTTCATGGTACCGGCGCGAAAAATCGGCGGCATACACTTTTATCGTTTGCCCATTTCGCTCGTCGAATCCCCATTTACGCGCTTCTCCAGCCTCAGCCGTCAGGTCACGCTCCATAGTCAGTACCGAATCGAGGGCCGCGTGGGCATTAAATACAGCCCGCCAGGACCGCTTTTGGGGCGAATACACATACTCGGCAGGACCCACCAGAAAATCGTACTGCTGCCCAAACAGTTCGGGCAACCGCGACTCCCAGAACCCGTGAATTCCCTGCTGGCCCGTAAGTTGCCCATTGTAGTTACGGGTGGTATGCAACGGCACATTGGCATCGGCAATGTAGTGCCCCAAATCGGCGGCAAGCCGTAAAATCTGCCGGGCATTGCCGCGTTTAAACGCTTCGGTCAGTTGAAATTTAGCCAACTGGATATGCCAGGGCACCAGCCCATGCAGGGCCAAGGTGTCTTCGCTGTAGCAGTCGGCAGCTTCTTTATAAAAACGGGGTAAGGTAGCCGCACTCGTGTCGGCATATGCATCGAGGTCGATAAAATGACGGGGGGCTTCGCCCACCACGGCGTACCGCCGTTTGTCGGGATTCACGGCATTGTCGGCCAGGAAAACTATATGCCGTTTAAAGAAAGGTATCATCTCGGCAGGTAGGGTAAAAACGGCTAGCCTATTAATCTGCTGATGCGCATAAAACCCCCAGTTCGGCTTAGCTACCCCATAGGCTGACAACGGGGCTAAAAAAATATTTTTGCCAAAAACAGACAACCAAATAAAAAATAAATACCTTTGCCTCATCATGGTACTTTTAAAAGAAATAATAACACGTTTCAAATAAAAGAAGCCTTCAAACAGAATAAAATTTTTCAAAAGTAATAAATAACAAAACAATGCAACGCCAAACAAAGGGTTACGCTTTAATTCTACTTCTGTTTTCCGTTTTGGGTTTATTAATCTACGGAGCTTACTCACCTGCCCGCAAAGCCCAGAAACAGCAGATTATCTGTTTTTCTTTCAAGAAAGATATAAAATCGCAAGCTGTTGAACGGCATTTTCACGAATTTGCTTCCTTAAAGCACCAAATTCCACAGATAGTCAGTTACACGGCTGGCAAGACATTTATGGCAGGTAAAGTCGGTGCCGAGTATGATGTCATGCACTATTTGACCTTTCAGAGTACGGAAGACATCACCGCATTTGAGCACAGCGCGGCCTATAAACAATTCATTCTTGACAATCAGGCAAGCTGGGGTAAAACATTAGTCATCAACGCTGACATTCAGCCCTGAAAAAATAAGCTAACGCTTGTACATTCCGGCAAAAACGCCTACTTTTGCGTCTCTTTTTCAGGAACACGCAATGAAGTTCGTTTTTTCATAAACAATGGCAAATCATAAATCAACAAAGAAGGCAATCCGGTCGAGCGAAAAAAAGCGGTTACTGAACCGCTATCAGCTTACCACCACCCGGAATCTGGTAAAAAAGCTGCGGCTTACGCATGACCCCGCTGTAGCCGGTGAGTTATACAAAACCGTTTCGTCGAAATTAGACAAACTGGCGAAGCGTAATATTATTCATAAAAACAAAGCCTCGAACAACAAATCGAAGCTAGCCCGTCTGGTCAATGGCTTATCGGTAGCAGCAGCGTAAGTTCCTGTCTTTTCACTATATGTCTAAAACCTTACTCTAATCAGGGTGAGGTTTTTTTATAGACCATGCCCTCTCATTACTCAACAACATCACTCTCGTGGGCCGTTGCCCGACGGAACCCCCGGTTTAGGCGAATGCTCATCGCTGGCGTTACGCTGCTGGTCGTTTTACTGGCCCTATGGCCTTACTATCTGCAACGCATCGAGCAACGCAAGGGTGTGCTACTGAACGATTGGGTACTGGCTGTCTTACCCGTTCGGGATGTCTCGATCCCCATTTTTATCATTCTCTGGCCAACAGCCCTCCTCATCGCCTATCGCGCAATCCGCAGCCCGGCTATTTTCCTGACATTCATCTGGTGTTACGCACTCTTGTTTTTGGCCCGCATGCTAACCATTGGCTTGGTACCTCTCGACCCTCCTACCGATTTAGTCGTGCTGGTCGATCCGCTAAGCAATTATTTTTATGGGCAAAAATTCATTACCAAAGACCTGTTTTTTTCGGGGCATACCGCCAGTATTTGTCTGATAGGCCTCTGTTTAGAAAAACCAACAGACCGTTTACTCGCTGGTATCGGTACACTGCTTGTGGGCATATTGCTGCTGGTTCAGCGGGTTCACTACACTGCCGATGTGCTGGCAGCTCCATTTTTCACCTATGCTACCTATTGGTTAGGCCGCCAACTAACGGCCCCAGCGTTGTCTATTCACCACACCACAACCCCTGATAAACCGGGTGACCGTTAGAAAGCCTCACCCAGTTGGAAATATAACCCGTGATTAGTCCCCTGCCCAATGCCGTAATCGACCCGCAGGTTTAGTCCTTCTTTACGGTTCACATTTAAGCGTACCCCTACTCCATAACCGTACTTAGGCAATCCACTAGTAAAGTCGCTTACCTGATGCCCTACATAGCCAACGCTGGCAAAAGCTACCGCACCGAGTCGCCAGAACAGGGGTTGTCGATACTCAGCCTGAACCACAAACTGGTCTTTATCCCGAAAACGGCCATCGTAATAGCCCCTCATGCTATTAGCCCCCCCAAAAGAAGCTAAACTGCGCAATGGTACATTCCCACTATTGAAGAATCCATACGCCTGCAAGGCCAGTACCCCCCGCTGACCCACCCGCTCAAACCGGCGTAGATCCACAACATAGTTTGTGTAGCGATAGTCAGAACCAAACAACGGGGCAAAGTGATTAAAATAAAGCTGATAGAATCCACCTCGGTTGGGTACGAAGGCGTTATTTCGACTGTCGTAGGTAAAGCTAGACCCCATGCCTGATATTCGGTATGGCGTTCGCCCCTTCACATCCTGCTGGTCGAACAGGCCACCGGTTTGGTAGTTGACCTCCAGCAACCGCTGGTACTCATAAATTACGCCGATAAAATACCGGCGGCTCAGGAGCCGCTGCAGGTGGAGAAAAATATAGTATTGCTTAAACCGATAGGCTTCTTCATTGCCATCAGGAGCGACTGTACCCAGCCCCCAGAATTTATCAGGAAACGAACTGTACGAGAGTTGTTGGTTTAGAATGTACCGCTCGCCCGGAAAATAGATGGCCCCGTTCAAAACAGCAACAAACTGACTACGAACGGAATATAAAGCCAGTGCCTGTAGGTTTGAGGTACGCGTAGTGGTATCGTTTCGATTGAACCGGAATGTGAGTGATCCAGCCACGCCAAATGACCAGTCTGTTTCGATTGAACGGGCTACCAGGGGCAAAATAAGCAGGTGTTGCTTATGAGCTGCTGTATCGACAAGTATCTGTGCAGGGGCAAGTAATACTGTAAACCAACTTATCCAAGCGTAAATCCATCCCGTTCTGAATACCCAAAAAAGCCTCATCAATTAATAAGCTATTAAATAATGAAACAAAAATGGCGCGAATTAGTCATTAAATCCTATTTTTATCGAATGAATTCGCATCACTCTCTGTTACGGATTTGTTAAAATTAACTTTCCATGCTTATTTAGTGCTTTAATTGGAAAGCGGATGCCCACCGCAATTCAACGTAACTGTTTGTCCGTATGAGAAAATTAGACTGTCCCAATTTTGTATTGGGTGATACCCTAGCTCCTGAGCAAAAAACCTTTTTCGATAAACACGGGATTATTATCTATCGGAATTTCATCAAGCCAGAAACCGTTCAGCTTTTCCTGGCCGAACTGGCCCGTATCGAGCAGGAGTGGCTGGCAGATGGTCGGGAGAAGATCAATGGGGTTCCCCTAAAGTTTGGTCGGGATGAAGCCGGGAACAAGGTTATTCAGCGGTCATGCTTCCTCGCGCAGTCGAGTACCGTGTTCCAGGAATTTCTGGAAGACCCCCGCCTTCAAACCATTGTTGAACTACTACAGCCCTATGAAGGCCGCATCAATGGCATTGAAAAAGATGGCCTGGTGCTGAATAACTATGTCCGTACGGCCTCCAGCCAATATTCGCAGATGGGCTGGCATACCGCTCGCCCGCGCGATATTTTTCTGGGTCAGCGGATTATGCCGATGCTCAATGTAGGAATTCACCTCGACCATTGCCCGTTTGAAAATGGTGGCTTGCGGGTACTGCCCGGCACCCACAAGCAAAGTACGTTCCGAATGTTGTTTGGCAAGAAATACTTTGTCGATAATAATGCCGATCCCCGCGAAGTGGGTTTCGACATTAAAGCTGGTGATTTAACCGTACATGATGGCCGCATTTGGCACCGCGTACAACAGTCGCCCCATTTTGGTGAAGCCAGCCGTCGTAGGGTAATGTATGTGCCGGTAGTAACGGGGAAATACAAACCCAAGCACGAGAACAGCAAAACGCCATTTTACCACCGCTTCATTCAGAAGGTAAATATCTAAAGCGCAATGACGTACGCTTTAGTAACAGGAGCCAGTAAAGGCATTGGCCGCGCCATTGCCCAGGAGTTGGCCCGACAGAAAATAAACCTGCTGTTAGTGGCCCGCTCTGAAACCCTGCTGAGCCAAACAGCGCGTGAGCTAGCCACTACTTACGGGGTGCAAACCGATTACCTGGCTCTTGACCTGGCCGAACGTGGAGCCGCACAACGGGTAGCCGACTGGTGTTCCGAAAAAAAATACGCCATCCATATTCTCGTCAACAACGCAGGGTATGGCCTGAGTGGACAGTTTGAGCAATATTTGCTGACCGAAAACGAGGGTATGATGCAGCTCAACATGAACGCGCTTGTGCAACTATGCCAGTTATTTCTGCCCCAACTGCGGCAGCAACCTCAGGCGTATATCCTCAACATTGCCTCCTCGGCAGCGTATCAGGCCGTACCAGGCATTAGCCTCTATGCCGCCACTAAAGCCTTTGTGCTCTCCTTCAGTCGGGGACTGCGGCAGGAGTTGGCCGGATCGTCGGTGTCGGTCACGTGCATCAGCCCCGGTGCCACCGATACAGAGTTTAACGACCGGGCGCAACTTGGAGAGAAAGGGCGTAAAGCCGCTGCTCAAGTAAGCATGACCCCAGATGCCGTAGCGAAACAAGCCGTTGCTGCCCTATTTGCCCGCAAAGCGGAAGTAATTACGGGCTTTGTGAACAAACTCGGTGCCTTTGCCGCCTGGCTCCTGCCCAAAGACTTTCTGGAACGAACGGCGTATAAGATTTACCAATAAAAAAGGCTCCTGATATTCAGGAGCCTTTTTTATTGGTAAGCTACTACCCTATTTCAGTTTTATATCACCCCGAATTTCGCCACCCGGATACTTGCTTGTGTGCAGGTTGGCATAATAAAATCCAGTCAGCATACTATCGACCCGAGTTTGCGACGCTAACAACGCCGTACCAGAAATCGGCGAAGTTAAACTCGTAAATCCAATCTCAACTCCGCCCGTTCCTGTGGCAGAGTTGGGTGAGATACGGTGCAAATGTCCGGCCGCTGGTGATATGCCATCATAGGTAACCGTATAACTCAGTATGCGGGTAACCTTATCCAGTGACCCCACAAACGTACCCGTTGCCGCCGATGAGTTGGAGTTGGGCTTTTCACCCTGACCGCTCAAGACTGCGGCCAATTTTACAGAATTATCGACAGGAGTTGTTCCTTCGTCTTTTTTGCAGCTACCCAGACTTACGATAGCCCCTAGCAGGAGTGCGTACATTTTTTTATTCATGGCGAGTGATTTAACTATCAGTTCTCCAGTAATACGAAAATGGTGCTGCCGAGGTTGCGTCAGTAAAGCAATATAACTTACTTAAAGCTAGCCACCATGGCCCCGTGCAGGGTTTTGGCACTCCAGTAGCCACTGGCAATAATCCGCCGAATGGTGTACAGGGGGTCTTGAGGATCACGCTTTTCGGCGAGTTGGAAAGCTGCTACCATCCCCCGTTTTTTCAGTTCCGGGATAGCCTGTGGATTCCACAAGCCAAAGGGGTAGGCAAAGTAATGAATCTTTTTTCCCGTAATGGCTTCTAGCTTTTGGGTTGGTTCCTCAATCTGGATTTTCCAGTCGTCGCCCTGGTATTTTTTCACGTTATGGTGATCCCAGGTATGCGAGGCAATCACATGGCCCCGGTCGGCCAGGTCTTTAATCTGCGCCTTATCCATATACGGCTGTTTGCCATGCCGCCCAATAGAAACGGTCATGATGAAAAATACGCCCTTGAACCCATGCTTCTCCATTTCGGGGGCAGCTATCGTATATTGGTCAAGGTCAGTATCATCGAAGGTCAACATAATGGGTTTGGCAGGCAGGGGGGTACCCTTAGTCAGATAAGCATACAACTGGTCGGGCAGTATGCTGTGGTAGCCACTGTCGGCCAGCATCTTGATATGTTGCTTAAACTGGGCCACCGGAATAATGTAATCCTTAGCCCCTTTCGAGTCGCTGCCGCGCCAATCGCGCACCTGATGATAACACAAAATGGGCACCTGCTTGCGGGCAATAATGGTAGTAGCATCGGCCATGCTTCCTGCCGGTAAGCGTGTTGAGTCAGTAGCAGCTGCAACCGTCTCGCTCGCCCCAGCCGGGGCGGTAGCTTCTGTAGTGGGGGAACTTACGGCAGTAGCCGAGGTAGTTTCAGTGGTAGTCTGGGTTTTGCCCCCGCAGCCGAAGGTAAGGATGGCTGTCAGCACAGCCGGTAACAAAGTTCGATAGGTAACCATGAAGAATAAAGAGCGTTATGCGGGTAAAATTAGCGAAACCTACCGATAAGCCGACTAAGCAGAGCGGAAAACTCTGGTACAGTACCACCGATAGGCAGCGTAGGGCATTTTGTATCAAGGACTTACCGGCTTACATTTGTACAAAACCCGTACCGTAATCTGTTATGTCCTACGAAACCTCCGGCAACATTCAAAGTTGGGCCGAAGAAGACCGCCCCCGCGAAAAGCTTATGCTCAAAGGCAAAGCGGCCCTCTCCGAGGCCGAACTGATTGCCATTCTTATCAACTCCGGTACGGTCGATCTGACTGCCGTGGATGTGTCGAAAATCATTCTGAAAAGCGTGGGGAATAACCTTAACGACCTCGCCAAGCTGAGCATCAAAGACCTATCGAAGTTTAGGGGAATTGGCGAGGCCAAGGCCATCAGTATCATTGCTGCCCTTGAACTGGGCCGCCGACGGAAAGAACAGGACAGGCCGCAGCGCAGCCGGATTACCTGCTCGCGCGATGCTTACGACGAAATGCAGCCGCATTTGTTAGACAAAGCTCACGAAGAGTTCTGGATTTTGCTCCTCAACCGCGCCAATGAGGTGCTACGACCGGTGCAGATTAGTACAGGGGGCGTGGCTGGCACCGTAGCTGACCCCAAAATGATCTTCAAGCAGGCATTAGAGCACCTGGCCTCGGCTATTATTCTGGTGCATAACCACCCATCGGGCAATATAACGCCCTCGCAGGCTGACAAAGACCTGACCCGTAAGCTCAAAGAGGCTGGCCGGATACTGGATATTCCAGTGCTGGATCATCTCATTTTCACCGACAAAGCCTACCTGAGTTTCGCCGACGAAGGAATTTTCTGAGAAGGCAGTAGTGTTCTGATAAAAATCGCTGACTCAGCGGGTGTGAATTGTACCCCTCAATTCCCCAGTTGGGTAGTCTGCCGACCGAATGGTGATGGTATAGAACCCTTGTTTCAGACTGTCGGTGCGGGCTTGCGAAAGACCAAGTACACCCGTATAGGGCGATGTTATGCCAACTACAGTTGTGCTACCCGGCGTGGTAGTACTGCTGCCGGGCGTAGTTGCAGTGCTGCTACTAGAACCAGTGGTTGTGCCACTACCAGGAACAGTGGTTGTCGTGCCGCTGGGAACGGTTACAGTACCACTGCCCGGCATTGCTACCGTACCGCTTCCCGGTGATGTAGTGATACTTGGTTTTAGGCTTCCCCAGAGCAGAATACTGCCGTTTATCAGGGCACTCCCCGATGCGGGCACCGACGATACTGGCTCAAGGGTAATGGCCGTGGGGGTAGTGCCTACGTATGTAATGCTGTAGTTCAGGGTATTGGCATAGGGCGTACTACCCATAGTGTTGCTCCCGGAAAATCCAGACGTAGCATAGCCTTTAGCGACTAACCCAGTAAAGAAGGCTGTAGCTGATGAAGATACCGTTGCACCCGATACACCCTGATTGGTCAGAGTAGCCGTTATCCATACCGGAATATCGGGGGCAGGGTTTGTATTTGTCTTGTTGCAGGCATAAAATGCCAGGCCCAAGATGAATGCTGTTGCTGTTAAAATCACTTTTCTCATAACGTTTATCGGTTTTGCGACTATTTACTCCATAAAAGCACTAGTCTATAAACTAATAAACGCAGAAAAAGATAATCAGGTGGTACGATATTAGGGAATGGCCTGCTCAGAATATTCTCACGAGAATATAAACGGGCGCGGGCTGAAGCAGATAATAAACACAAACAGGGCAAACCAGCCGAGCAGTTTTCGTTTGGTATCCAGCGGCTCCTGTAATTCGGTATCGGGGTGCTGCACGCCCAGAAAACGGCCCAGGATAAATACAAACGGCAGAAAGCCCGAATAGCCCGTCCAGTTGGGCATGAGCCACCCCAGAAAAAATTGCCCGGCCAGAATGCACATGGCAACCAGCAACGAATTCATGGGGGCACTGTCTTCAGGCGCGTTCCCCCATAGTCGCAGGCAGGCAATAAATAAAAACCCGCCATACAGCACAAGATTCAGCAACACATTCCAGAAGTCGGTGCCGTCGATGGCAAAATCCTGGGGGCGAAACAGGCCCAAACCAGCATAAAAGGCAAAGACCACAAACAGAACCGGGGCTACCCACCGAAATCGCTTCTCACCAATGAGGGCATACAGTATATGCCCCCCATCTAACTGCCCAATCGGGATGAGGTTGAGCGAGGTGAAGAACAGCGACAAATACCCCGCCAGCAAATAGGGGTAATGAAGCATCTCGTACGGGTGCGGCAAACGGGCGGGGTCGGCCACATAGGTTTTAAAGAACCAGAATAACAGGTTATCGCCCAGTGAAATGGCCTCCCCCCCCGTGTTTTTGTAGGCGTGTTGCGCGTAGTCGAAGCCCCATTTCTGGTATTCGGGGTGGATGGTGAAAATATACTCGGCGGGGGGCAGGTGCGTAAACCCATACCACAGCACCACCAGTGCCAGCGCAAACCCGGCCAACGGGCCGGCAATGCCAATATCAAAGTATTTCTGGCGGCTGTTAATGTAGTCGCGGATGCGGATAAACGCTCCCAGCGTGCCAATGCTTTGGCCACCCAGCCAAAGTGGAATGTAATAGGGCAAACTAACCCGCACCTGATTGGCCCGCGCCACAAAATAATGGCCAAACTCATGCACGGTCAGCACCGCCAGAAATGGTATCGAGAAATTCAGGCCCTGCCAAAACTCCGCCCAGCCCAGACTGACCATGCCTTTAATGGTGATAAAAAGTCGCCCAAACATCCACTCGGCTCCCGATAGGGTTGTAGTAATGAGGGTAGCTAAAAAAAGTCCTCCGTGGAGGAGGATGGTTTTCATGCGTGGGTTCATAAATCGTGTAAGTAATCCAGAATTGTTTTAGGCGGCTGCACGTGAACAGCCTGGATGCCTAACCGGGCAGCCGAAGCAATGTTCAGGGCATTATCGTCGAAGAAAGCCGTTTCTGCCGCCACCAGCCCCGCTTCGTGCAACACATGCTCATAAATAGCGGGCGAGGGTTTGGCCAGTTTAACGGCATGCGAATAAAATACCCGCTCAAAAATCTCCTCCAGTGGTGGCTGATCGAGAGAGACTAATCGCTTGTCGACCTCGCGGATATGAATGGCGTTGGTATTGCTGAGCAGAAACAGCCGATAGCGGCCTGCCAACGCCCGAATCCGTTCGACGCGAGCCACGGGTAGATCGAGTAGAATGGTGTTCCAGGTAGTGTCGATCACCTCATCGGCCCACACATCGGTACGGAGTAACTGCCGGATGTGCTGCCGGAAAGTCGTATCGTCAACCAGGCCGGTTTCGTACTGTTGCCACAGGCCGTGTTCTTTCCAAAGAGCAGCAACCTCGGCTTCAGGCAGGTTGGCCAGCATCGCAAAGTTGCGAAGCGGAGCACCCATATCAATGGGGATAATCACATCGCCGAGGTCGAAAATAAGGTTTCGGAGCGATGCCGGGAATAAAGACATACTAGTGTAACGGGGAAGTTGGGGAGAACGTACACATACATCAGAACACCGCCCGTGCCACTTTGGCCACATTGTCGGATTTGCCCATCGTATAAAAATGCAGCACAGGTGCCCCGCCTGCCAGTAGTTCACGGCATTGCTGGGTGCACCACTCAATGCCCACTTGCCGGACTTGCTGATCAGTCTCGCAGGCGGCAACAGCCTGTTGCAGATCGGCAGGGAGTTGAAGGTGGAACAAACGGGGCAGTATTTCCAGTTGCCGACGGGTGCTCATGGGCTTCAAACCCGGAATAATGGGAACGGTAATACCATGTGCCCGGCAACGGGCCACAAAATCGAAGTATTTCTGATTGTCGAAAAACATCTGCGTCACCATATAATCAGCTCCCTTATCCATTTTGTGTTTCAGAAAATCGAAGTCGGTATCGTGGTCAAGAGCCTCGAAGTGTTTTTCGGGGTAGGCGGCTACCCCCAGGCAAAAATTGCTGGGAGCCAGGGCCGTATCCTCTTCGTGCAGGTAGACTCCCCGGTTCATATTGGCAACCTGCTCCACCAGTTCACTAGCGTAGGAGTAGCCATTTTCTTTGGCTTTAAAGGTCTTGAAGGGTTTGGCCGGATCGCCCCGTAGCACCAGCACATTGTCGATGCCGAGATAATGCAGGTCGATGAGGAAATCTTCCGTTTCGTCGCGGCTGAACCCACCACAGAGTACATGCGGCACCGGATCGACCCCAAATTTGTGCATAATAGCCGAGCAGATACCTACTGTGCCGGGCCGTTTTCGGGTCACAATTTTCTTGATAGTGCCATCGGGCTGTGGCTGTTCGATATACTCTTCGCGGTGGTAGGTAACGTCGATAAACGGGGGGTTGAACTCCATCAACGGCTCAATGTTGTCGAGCAGGTTTTTCAGTGTATCACCCTTGATCGGCGGAATCACTTCAATCGAAAAAATGGGTTTACCGTTCGCGTTACGGATATGATCGGTGATTTTGGTCATGGTACAAAGTTAATGCGAATAGACCGATAAGCGGACAAAAACCCCGCTTGCCTGCCCGCTGCTCCAGGGCTGCACCTCCAGTCGTCGCCAGGCCGATTGGGGGTCTTTTACCTGATGCAGTTTGGGAATAGCCCACCCTACTAACGCGCCAAAGGCCGCACCACCAAGCAAATCGGAGGGGTAGTGTTTGCCTGCGTCGTAGCGGAGGTAAGCCGTAGCCGTAGCCAGCCCCAACGTACCCACCCAGACCACCGGCTTTAGTTTCGAGTCGGGGAAATAGTGCCGGAACACCTCCGACGCAAATACGGCCGAGGCAAAAGCGTTGGTAGCATGGCCCGATAGAAACGACTTGCGCGCATCTTTATCCAGCTTTTCAGCCAGGGGAGCATCAGGATTATAGACAAAAGGCCGGTCGCGCCCGCTCATCGTTTTAATGGAGTTATTGATGCCGTTGACCAGCAGCAGGGTTTCGACATACATAAACCCAATGGTTTTCAGGTCAGACCGGGTTGGCTGGCTGCCAATAGCCACTAAACCGGCGGCAGCAAAGGTACCACCCATCGTAGCGGTACTGAGTTTATCAGCCGAGGTTGACCAGTTGTAGGTAGCTCCCCGGTCGAATCCATTCACGACGCTCCTATTTCGGGTAGCCACCTCGGCAGCGGTGAGCGGCTGCAAATTACTATTGATGACCAGTGATGCCATCTCGGCAATAGCCCCTGCGCCCAACAGCCGCACCTCGCGGGCCGTTTTAAGTTCGTAAGGAGACGATTGTGCCCAACCGCTGACGGCCTGAATGGTCAGGAAAAGTCCGAGAAAATAGTGTTTTATCATTTGCCTTAAACCCGCTCCACCGTCACTTCGTCGCCTAATACTATTAAGCGGCCTTCAACAGCGGCATAACCCATGTCGCGGTATAAACTTGTAAAAAAGCGCAGCGATTTGCCCGCCTGCCCGTCGGTAACAGCCCAGGCGGTGGGTTTGGTTTCGTACTGCGCCAATACTACCCGGCCATCGGGCCAGTGTACTACCCGGTGAGGGGCGTGCTGTAGACGGTTTCGGTAAATAATACTGCGGTCGGTATCAATGCGCAGGGTAGCATCGAAGAGATCGGCCACATCGGGGTGGGTAATAATAACCCGCAGGCGGTCGCGCAGATCGAGGCACTCCACCGCCCGCACGACACCCTCGCTCACCAACTGCCGTAAGGCCCGCTCCAGGCAGTCGGGGCCACGCATCAGGCTCAAGGCCGCGCCTATTTTCCGGTCGCGCTCACGGGTGCGCTCAAAGGTACGAATGTCGAAGACGCGCTCGGCCTGACGGCGAAGTTGTAGCTCCTGCCCCCGATGGCCACTGATAATATGATCGAGGTAAATTTCGCCGGTGGGCTGAGTGTTTAGCGGAGGTGGGTACGCCGTTGGGCAATCGCTCAGCACGTAGCTGGAGCGGCTGTCCTCCCATCCACAACCACAGACCCGCACGGCTTCACTATCGCGCAGGTAGGCATAAAGCCAGTAGGCAATGGTCTTCTGCGATGCGGCCTTATCGAACTCTTTACGCTCACTGATGATATACAGCCGGTTGATGGGGCGGGTAAAGGCCACATACAGCATATTCATGTTTTCCAGAAAGGTGCGGGTTAGCTCATCGGCATACTGAGCGGCCACAGTGGTCGGCCCCTCCGTTAGTTTTTGGTTGATGGTGGTGGGGGCATTGAGCAACCGGGCTACCTGCCCATGCGCTTTGGCCACCCCCAGCGATACAGCCTCTACCGTTTCCAGATCGAGCCAGATAGAACTGTTAGTGATGGGGGCCGCCGACCAGTTGGCAAACGGCACAATCACCACCGGATACTCCAGCCCTTTGGCTTTATGAATAGTCTGAATGCTGATGGCATCGGCGGTGGCTCCCGCGCCCACCGATATTTTGTGCTGCACCGTTTCCCAATAATGCAGAAAATCGGCGAGGTGACCGCTTTGCCGACTGCCAAAGGTGAGTACCTCGTCCAGAAACCGGAACAAAAACGGGCTGTGGGCAGGCTGATCGAAGAGGCCAAACTGATAAGCAAGTTTTTCGGTCAGTTCATACACATTCAGTTGAGTGAGCAGTTCGGGGTGTACGGCGTACCCGGCCTCGGCCAGGTGCGCGTACAGGTGCGCTATGTCGGGCTGCTCAGCTACGGCCCGCAGGGCCTCGGTCTGCGTATCGTTGGGGAAAACTCCCTGCACTACCCGGCTGAATAAATACAACACCTCGTAGCGAAGCAGCAACTGATCGGGGCGGTGCAGCAGTCGCATCAGGGCCACCAGCCACTTCACGGGGTCGGAGAATTGCAGCGATAGCGAATCGGCGGAGACGAGCGGAATCTGGCGGGCATTCAATTCATTAGCCAGGGCTTTGGCATCCTCTTTCCGGCGGCACAACACGGCCATATCGCCATACCGATACCCTTCAGCCAGAGCCTGCCCAATATGATCGAGGGTTTTGGTCAGCATAGCCGTAGTCAGGTCGACCTCTTCTTCCTTCCCCACAAAATCGATCTGCACATGGCCTTCGGACCGGGCTTTGGGGGCGGGTTGTTGCTGAAACTGCTGAGCGGCATCGAACACATCGCCAATTTTGCCGTGCTCAAACTCGAACTTGCGGGCGACAAAATCGAAAAAATGGTTGTTAAATTGCACAATAGGAGCTGCCGACCGCCAGTTGGTGTCCAGCACTTCGCTTTGTAGATGCCCGCCGAGGCCCTGAATCCGGTCGATAGTCCAGCCAACTGAGCCGTGGGCTTTACTGAGGGTAGTCAAGTCTTGCCGGTGGAGGGCCACAATCTGATCCATATCACCCCCGCGCCAGCGGTAAATAGCTTGCTTGCCATCGCCAACGGCCAGGTTACTATAACTAAATCCCAGCGAGTTTTCGAGGAGGGGCAGCAGGTTGGCAAACTGTAGTTTAGAGGTATCCTGAAACTCGTCGATCAGAATGTGGTTGTAGCGGTTGCCCAGCTTCTCGTACAAAAACGGCACGGGTTCAGTGGCGACAATCGCCTGAATTTTTTTGTTAAACTCCGAAATATGTACGCGCCCATCTTTCCGCAGCAGGGCATCGAACTCTACCCGAATCTGTTTCAGCAGCGACAGTTTTTGGAGGTGCGGAAGTAAACACTCGAACAAGACCACCAACTCGCCTTGCTCGTTGCGCAGGGATTCTATACCCCCAAAACAGTCGCGTAACAGGTCGGTAATGCTGTCAATCCGGCCCACTACGGCTACTGGGGTTTTCTTAGCGCACCACTCATCATTGTCGATGGCTTTGCGGTGGTAGGAGTTGATATTTTTGGACACGTCGCCCTGCGCCACACCCTTAAAAAACGCGCCGATGCCGTTTCGGCCCTGACTAAAATCTTTTTCATCCAGCCCCGCCCCGGTAATGTGCGTCCAGGCCGTTTTACCCTGCTCAATAAGCTGCCCGGCAAACGATTGAGTGAATTGCCGGAGTTGCTCGCGGATGGTGCGGATATCGGCTGTGGTGAGTTCCTGCACTCGGTTAATGGCCTCGTAATGCTGATCAGACACCAGGTTTTTGCCGAACTCTTTCAGAATATCGGGCAGATGATTCCAATTTTTACCGTCGGAGGCCGTTTCCAGAAAATACTGCCGCAAAATATCGGTCAGTTCATCCATCTCTTCCGTACCTGCCCGCTCAATGAGGTTATCGATGGCCAGTTCCAACACATCATCGGTTTCCATCTCTACCTCAAACGAGTAGGGCAAGCCCAACTCCTCGGTAAAGGCCATTACCAGGCGTTGGGTAAAGGCATCAATGGTGGTTACGGCAAAGTTTGAGTAGTCGTGCAAAATGGCTTTGAACACCGTTTTAGCGCGGTTGGCCAGTTGGCTGGCGGCCACGGCAAAGCCAGGTGCGGTTGCCGCCACGCCGTACAAGTCGCGCACCACATCGGCAAACAGGGGCGTTTGCTGGCCTTCGGCAAATAGGCGGAGTTCGGTCAGAATCCGCTCTTTCATCTCATTGGCAGCCGCATTGGTAAACGTAATGGCCAGAATATGTCGGTAATATTTCTCTTCAGCCCCCGGCCTCAGGGCCAGATTCAGGTACGCTTTAGTCAGTGTGTACGTCTTACCCGACCCGGCTGAGGAACTATAAATTGTGAGCATAGATAGTTAAGCAGTTGGTCAGTTAATCAGTT
>JBBQUC010000004.1:0-21926 GCA_038212815.1 Cytophagales bacterium | reverse complement strand
AACCATGCCCCCCTTCAACAACGGCACATCCCGAAAGTTGCAGGTGTACCGGTGGCCCGCCCGTAAGCCAGTCGATACGGGTAAAACGGTGTTGATCGTGCATGGCTGGAGTCGTAATACCGCCGATTTTTATAAAATTATCCCCGAAATCCAAAAAGCGGGCTACGCCGTTCTCGCCTACGATGCCCCCGCCCATGGGCAGTCATCGGGTGAGCAAACCAACGTGGCTGAGTTTGTTCACGCGCTGTCGGCCGTACTCCGGCAGGTCGATACGCCCTACGCCCTGGTGGGGCATTCGACTGGCGCAGCGGCAATTGTCCTATCCCTGGCAGAGCAGCCGCTACCTGTCGAGAAAGTAATTATGGCCGCACCAACGGTAGTCGCCAGCCATTTTATCGACAAGCAACTGAATGAACTGGCCGTGCCAAAAGGATTGCGTACCTTGTTCTATACCCAACTCGACAGCATCTTTGGTGCCCCCGTTTCGCAGTTTGACCTGCGCGAGCGGACGGGTGGTCTGACAAACCAGAAAGTACTCCTCCTCTTCGATACCTCTGACCGCACTGTGGACGATAAAGACATTATGGCGTATTTAGCCAAAGAACCCGACTTTAAACAACGAGCTACGGTAGGTTACGGTCACCGCAAAATGATGCGCTCCTCGTCGGTAACGAACCTGATTGTCCAGTTTTTGAAGAACTAAGTAGCACCATGCCCCGAAAAAGTTGTAGCTTCATGCCTGACAAACTACGCAGGCATGACGTTCGATTATATCATTATTGGAGCTGGCTCGGCAGGCTGTGTGCTGGCCAATCGGCTCTCGGCTAATCCGGCCACATCCGTACTCCTCCTTGAAGCAGGCGGGCCAGATACTAAGTTCGAACTCCATATCCCGGCGGCTTATGGCAAACTAAACGGCACCGCTGTTGACTGGGGTTTCTGGACCGAACCACAAACAGCCCTCGGTGGCCGACGCATGTATCAGCCCCGTGGCAAAACCCTCGGCGGCTGTAGCTCCACCAATGCCATGGCCTACGTGCGCGGTAACCATGCCGACTACGATGAGTGGGCCGCCCTGGGCAATGCGGGCTGGAGCCATGCTGAGGTGTTGCCCTATTTTATCCGCTCTGAACATAACGAGCAGTTTGCGCAACTCGACCCGCATTACCACGGGCAGGATGGCCCGCTCAATGTGACCTTCGCCACCCGGTTTAAGACCCCTCTGGCGGGTGCGTTTATCGAATCATGTCAGCAAACGGGCATTCCGGCTAATCATGACTACAACGGAGCCAAGCAGGAAGGCACCAGTCTGTTTCAGTTTACCATTAAAGATGGCAAACGCCACAGTGCCGCCACCGCCTTTCTGAAACCTGCCATGACCCGCCCGAACCTGACAGTTATAACCCGCGCCCTCACCAAACAGATTCTGGTCACCAACGACCGGGCTACGGGGGTGGTGTTTGTAACCGGAAAAAATCAGAACCAAACCGCTACCGCCCGTAAAGAAGTGCTGCTGTCGGCGGGTGCCTTCCAGTCGCCCCAACTGCTGATGCTGTCGGGGATTGGCCCTGCCGACGAGTTGAAACGGGCGGGTATTGCGCTGAAGAAAGAACTGCCTGGTGTAGGACAAAACCTACAGGATCACATTTTTACGGGCGTAAGCAGCCTGTGTTCGCAACGGGGTATTTCGTCTAACTTCCACCTCAAGCCGCTGAATCAGCTAAAAGCTGTTGGGCAGTGGTTGCTGGCGAAAAAAGGCCCCATGACCATCAGCCCGCTCGAAGCCGTTGCCTTCACTAAAACCGACCCCACCCTCGATCAGGTTAACATGCAGTTTCACTTTGCCCCCGTTCACATGGGCGACGATTATAAAACGGACATGTACGACCTGGCAACCTGGCCAACTACCGACGGCTACACCATTTTGCCCACCCTACTGAAACCTAAAAGCGTGGGCCATGTCGGACTGCGCTCTGGCAATGTGGGCGATGCCCCGCTGATCCAGCCCAACTACCTTACCCACGAAGACGACCGTGCCGTGCTGATAAAAGGGGTTCGACAAGCTATAGAGGTGATGCAGGCCGATGCCTTTGGGCCTTATAACCACCGGCTCCAAACTCCCCACAACTATCAGTCCGACGATGACATCTGGCAACACATACTGCAACAACTCGAAACGGTATATCACCCCGTTGGCACCTGTAAAATGGGAACTAACACCGACGAGATGGCCGTTGTCGATGCGGATTTACGCGTTCAGGGTATCGACGGCCTGCGCGTAGTCGATGCATCAGTAATGCCCACCATCGTGTCGGGCAATACCAACGCCCCCGTATATATGATTGCCGAGAAGACAGCAGAAGGGATATTGAAAGAGTCGTTTTAAAACCTCCCCAGCCAGTTCAGGTTGCGTTCAACGATTTCGATGACGACGATGTCGGGTTGCTCGGCCTGCACCAACCTGGGGTCGAAGCGGCTGGTACGCACAAAATAGGACTCACTAAAATACCCGGCAACAAATGGGATCATGCTGTGGCTGAATGAATCGCCGATAAACAGCAATCGGGGGCGGCTGGGGTTAGCACTCCTATAGCGCAGTGACGGAAATCCTGACGCAGCCACTCCGGTAACGGTATCGGGTACTTCGGCAGTTTGGCGGGCGGTGTAGGCCGGTAGGGGTTTAATATCGTAATAAACCCGGTCTTTCAACTCATTCTGGAGGTTAAGCATCTGCACCAGATCGCCCCCCAGCCCATTCATAGCCGTAATCTGGTAGTTGCTCACCGCTATAAGCGGCAATGTGGCCACATCGCGCCGAATCCGGTTTAGGAGTACGGCACTGCCCACCAGGGTGCCGTAATCATTCCAGTGGGTATCGGTCTGGTAATACAGGACATGGTGCTGCTTGGCCTGCCGGAGCGTATCGCGTACGTCGATGAACGGGAGGGTAGTGTGTTGGGTGATGTAGGCCTTCAGCACATCGAGCCGCGATGGGGCCGAGCTAATCTGTAGCTGGTCGGGAAGGTATTCCGGGTAAATCGTGTGCGAGTCAGGGGCAATAAACACGTACAGTTTCCGGCCCTGCTGCGCCAGATCGCGCTGGTAGCGGAGCAGGTTTTGCGCAATGAGCCGGGCCGAATCGGCGGAGAGTGGGAGTAGTCCCCGGTGCTGTTTCACCACATTGTTGTAGCTATCGCCGAGGTAGAACCACCCTTCTTTACCCATCACTACTTTTTCAGGGAGGGGTGAGGTGTGCAGTACCTTCAGTTTCCAACGGCTATACAGGCTAAAGAGCGCGTTACGCCCCCCAAAATTCTCTTTATAATACGGATCGAACTGCTTCACAAACGTGCCGACATGCGGAAAATGAAACGCGGGCATTGATTTGGTTGGCTGGTTGGGTAAGGGACTAAACCGCGCCGATAGCCGGACTGCCTGATCGAGGGTGGGTAGCAGTAGCAGTAGCGCAAACCCGACTGCCAGAAGCGTGAAGCGGAATGTCTTTATCAAAACCGGAAATAGATAAAGGGGTTATAGGTATCGGCGGCCAGGTACGCCACGGCCATAATAAACAGCCCAAATAACCCCAGGGTATAAATCAGTTCGAGCAACCGGCTATTCAGTCGCATTTGGGCCGACTGCCATACGGCCTGAAACCGGTGATAGACGGGCGTGGCCAGGAGCATACCGACTGCCAGGGTTGCCACGGTTTCGGTATTGAGGAAAAAAGCCAGGGTATAAGCCGGGGCAGCCTGAGTAGGGGCCAGGCCCACCATTTTTTGTAAATAAGCGATGGCCTGCCCTAGATCGGCAGCCCGAAAAAATACCCAGCCAACCAATACCACCAGCAGGGTGTACACATGCCCGGCAACTGCCGGGATGCGGTTTAGCCACCGGCCCACCCCGGTAGTTGGGCCGGTGGCCCGCTCAATAAGCAGAAATAGCCCATGATACAATCCCCAGACAATGAAGTTCCAGCTAGCCCCATGCCATAGACCCGTTACAAAAAATACCAGTAGCAGATTACGATAGGTGCGGGCCTGACTACCCCGATTGCCGCCCAGCGGAATATAGACGTAATCGCGAAACCAACTTGAGAGTGAGATGTGCCAGCGTCGCCAGAAATCCTGCACCGAGCGGGCAATGTACGGGTAGTTGAAATTTTCTTTAAAATCGAACCCCACCATCTTGCCCAGCCCAATGGCCATATCGGAGTAGCCCGAAAAGTCGAAATAAATCTGGAGGGTATAGGCTATAATACCCAGCCAGGCGATAGTAGCTGGATAGCTGTCAGGTGGTGCGTTAAATACGGTGTCGGCCAGACTGGCAAAGGTATTGGCCAGCAACACTTTTTTAGCCAGCCCACAAATGAAGCGTTCGGCACCGAGACCAAATTTCTGTAGCGTTACGTGCCGGTGGGCTAGTTCGGGGGCAATATCGGCATAACGCACAATAGGCCCGGCTATCTGGTGCGGAAACATGGCAACGTAGGTGCCAAAATCCAGAAACGAGCGGTTAGCCCGGATTCGCCCCCAATATATATCCAGGGTGTACGAAATGCCCTGAAAGGTGTAAAAGCTAATCCCGATGGGCAGCGAAATTTGGGCAATGGCCATTGAACTGCCCACGGATAGCCCCAGTAGGTCGGCCAGATTGCGCAGACTGTCAACCGCGAAGTTGCTGTATTTGAAGTAGAACAGCAGCGAAAGGCTTCCTACTAGCGAGAGCCACAGACCCGCCCGGCGTTGGCCCCGCTCGATGAGCCGCCCCGCCATAAAATTAACGAACGCCGAGAGCAGCAACACGGCGACAATGGGGCCTTCGCCCCAGGCGTAAAATAATAAACTGCCCGCAAATAGAAAGGCATTATGCCACCGCGCAGGCAGTAGATAATACACAATCAGGAAAGCGGGCAGGTATAAAAACAGAAATAAAGCCGAACTAAACAGCATGTCTCTGGCATTGGTTGGGCCAAAGATACAGCAAAGGGGGTTTAAAAGAACGAAACCCGAATAACGAGAGGACTGCCATATACCGCCGACGATACATAGGAGTTGGCATCGTAGTTCAGGTTATAGAGGGCGGTTAGGTTAAACCCAAACCGGCGCGAGATGGGCTGCATGTAGGTAAACCCCAGCAAGGGAGCCGTAATCTGCTGGCTCAGGCTGCCGCCCTGATCTACTTTTATCTGGATGGTGCTATTCTCAATCTCGCCGTGAGCATACAGATTGGGAATTATCTCTGGAATCAGTTCGTACATGACAAAGGCGCGGCCACTGTACTGGTTGTAGGTAGCCGGTACATAATACGGGGCTTTCTGCCGGGTGTAGGTGTAACTTACCCCAAGCCCGGTAATGAGACGCTCGGTAGCCTGATAGGCTAATACCGGGGCAGCACCCAGGCTAAATGGGTTACCAAAACGCAGACCGGTAATACCGCCACCGAAGCGCAGCCGTTCTTTAAAGGGCAGTGGGCGACCTTCGGGGGTTTGGGTACGCAGGGGTTGTTTACCATCGCCCCGACGGTCTTCGGGGTCTTCGGTAATTTGGCCGTAGGCCGTAGAGCCGCCCAGCAACAGGGAGAATAACGCGATATTGAGTAAGTATCTCATAGCTTGTAACGAAGCGTTCAGTTAAACGCCGGGAGTCAGGGAGTATAACGCAAAATTAAGCCCGAAAATTTCAGACTGTTTATTGCCCATACGCCAGCCTCATTCAGCCCGTTGCTTAAAACACGAATTCTTTCACTTCCGGGTCGTTGAGCAGTCGTTTGATGCACTTCTCGTGGTTTTTTTCAGAGCCGTTTACGCGCCAGCGACCAATCATTTCAGTGCCGATGCGCTGCTGAGGCCCCCGTTGTGGCCGCAGGTTGTACTCCTCAAAAATCCGCTCGTAGTTGCTCAGAGTTTTGTTTTTATAGGTTGTTACAATCCGGTACTCGCGGCTTTGGTTGCTCCGCGCAATCTGCCCAGCCAGTTTCGACAGGAACAGGAGCGAGGCCAGAATAATCCCAAATCCCACGAGGGCAATATCGAAACTCCCCACCCCAACGCACATACCCAGTGCCGACACCGCCCAAACCGTAGCGGCTGTGGTTAGCCCCTTCACCCGATTGTCTTCTTTGTAAATAATGCCCGCCCCTAAAAACCCAATCCCATTCACAATGTTAGCGGCAATCCGGTCGCCGGAGCCGTGGATGCGTTGCGAGATCATGGTAAAGAGCGTTGCTCCCACACAGATCATAATCATGGTTCTGAACCCGGCGGCTTTGGAGCGGTATTCGCGCTCAGCCCCGATTAGCCCGCCAATAAGCAGAGCCGCCCCTAGTTTTAGCAAGTCTTGTTCGTAAAATTGCATAGTAGCAGGAAGAAACCAACTTGACTTAAAATCCGTTAAAAAAAGGATAGAGTTTTCTAAACAACACGCATGAGTCAAGCACTTGACATCGAAGCACCCGCTTCGGTCGATCACCTCGATCCCCGGCAGTTTATCATCATTAAAGGGGCGAAGGTACATAATCTGAAAAATATTGATGTGGCCATTCCCCGGAATAAATTGGTGGTGGTCACGGGGCTATCGGGGTCGGGTAAGTCCAGCCTGGCTTTCGATACCCTGTTTGCCGAAGGGCAGCGCATGTACGTGGAGAGCCTGAGCAGCTATGCCCGCCAGTTTTTGGGCCGCATGGAAAAGCCCGACGTGGAGTACATCAAAGGCGTATCGCCCGCTATTGCTATCGAACAGAAAGTAACGAGCCGCAATCCGCGCTCTACCGTTGGCACCTCTACCGAGATTTACGACTACCTGAAACTGCTCTTTGCCCGCGCCGGGGTGACCTACTCGCCAGTATCGGGCGAGGTAGTGAAGAAAGATACCGTGACCGATGTGGTCAATTTTATTTATGCCTACCCCGAAGGGCAGCGGGTTATGATTCTCGCTCCGCTGCGTATCCACGAAGACCGTACGCTGGCCTACGAGCTGAAAATTCTGCTCCAGAAAGGCTATACCCGCATTGTGGCCAGCGGTGAGGTGCAGTTTATCGAGGAGTTGCTGGAGAAAAGTGACGCGCTATTGGCAATACTGCCTGCTGACCGATTAGAAATTCTCATCGACCGGGGGAGTGTGTTGTTCGATGCCGAAGGCAACCCCGACGAAGATAACCAGTATCGATTTTCAGATTCAGTGCAGACGGCCTTTAGCGAGGGCGATGGCAGTTGCCGGGTCGAGTTACCAGGGCGGGGCGATGAGCCGAGTGTGAGTAGGGAGTTTTCGGATAAATTTGAGCTGGACGGCATTGCCTTTGAAGAGCCAAGTGTGAATCTGTTCACATTTAATAACCCTTATGGGGCTTGCCGTCGGTGCGATGGCTTTGGTAAAGTATTGGGCATCGACCCTGATCTGGTGATTCCCGACAAAAACCTGTCGGTGTTCGAGGGGGTTATTGCGCCCTGGCGTAGTGAGAAAATGAGCGAGGAGTTTCTGAAACCGCTGCTCAAAAATGGCATCCGCTTCGACTTCCCCATTCACCGGCCTTTTAAAGAAATGACTCCCGCTCAGCAGGAGTTGCTGTGGGTAGGTAACGGCTATTTTCAGGGCATCAACGCCTTTTTCGATTATGTAGAAAGCCAGACCTTTAAGGTGCAGTATCGGGTCATGCTCTCGCGGTATCGGGGCAAAACTACCTGCCCCGACTGTCGCGGGTCGAGGCTCCGGCGCGATGCCAGCTTTGTGAAAGTAGGCGGGGTCTCCATTACCGATATTGTGCTGATGCCTATTGCTCAGGCGGCTGATTTCTTTCGGGTTATCGACCTCCCTGGTCAGCAACAGCGCGTTGCCGACCGGATTCTGGTCGAAATTCGGAACCGGCTGGAATACATGGAGCGGGTCGGGTTGGGCTACCTGACCTTAAACCGACTTACCAATAGCTTATCGGGTGGTGAGTACCAGAGAATTAAACTGGCTACCTCGCTCGGCTCGGCCCTGGTGGGGTCCATGTATATCCTCGACGAACCCAGTATTGGCCTGCACCCCCGCGATACGCGCCGACTGGTGAGTGTGCTGGAATCCCTGCGCGACATGGGCAACACCGTGATTGTGGTCGAGCACGAAGAAGAACTAATGCGTGTCGCTGATCAACTTATCGACATTGGCCCCGATGCCGGCATTCACGGCGGACACCTGGTGTTTCAGGGAAATTTAAACAAAATGATGAATGGTTCAGCAATGGATTCATCATTTATTATTCATCATTCATCATTGCCATCGCACACCCTCGATTTTCTGACTGGGCGTGAGACCATTCCGGTGCCGACGTTTCGGCGCAGGGCAACGCACTTTCTGGACCTGAATGGGGCGAGGGAGAATAACCTGAAAGACGTGTCGGTTCGGTTTCCGCTCAATACGCTTACCGTGGTTACAGGCGTATCGGGGTCGGGCAAGAGTACCCTGATACGTAAAGTGCTATACCCCGCCTTGAGCCGATTGAAGGGCAACGCCGGTGAAGAGGCTGGCAAGTTCGAGTCACTGGCGGGGAGTGTTGACCGGGTCACTTCTGTGGAGATGATTGACCAGAATCCTATTGGTAAATCGAGCCGCTCCAACCCGGTGACGTACATCAAAGCGTACGATTACCTGCGGCAGGTAATGGCCGATCAGCCCGTATCGAAAGCGCGGGGGTATAAACCCAGCCATTTCTCATTCAATGTAGATGGTGGCCGCTGTGAGGTGTGTCAGGGCGAAGGGGAGGTGAAAGTTGAGATGCAGTTCATGGCCGACATTTACCTCAAATGCGAAGGCTGCGGGGGCAAACGGTTTAAGCAGGAAGTGCTGGACGTGACCCTGCACGACAAAAATGTATCGGACATGCTGGGCATGACGGTGGACGAAGCCATTGATTTTTTCAGACACGCTGAACCTAAAATGGCCGATAAACTGCTGCCCTTGCAGGAGGTGGGTCTGGGGTATATTGGCCTGGGGCAGTCGGCCAACACCCTGTCGGGGGGCGAGGCCCAACGGGTAAAGCTGGCTTCGTTTCTGGGGAAAGGCAACCCGAATAAGGGGAGTACGCTGTTTATTTTCGATGAACCTACTACCGGCCTGCACTTTCACGACATCCGTAAGTTGCTCAAAGCCATCAACGCGCTGGTCGATCAGGGCGACTCGGTCATTATTATCGAGCATAATATGGAAGTAATCAAATGCGCCGATCATATTATTGATCTGGGTCGCGAAGGGGGCGATGCGGGCGGCTATGTAACGTTCAGTGGCACGCCCGAAGAAATGGCCCAACTGCCGGATGGCGTAAGCTATACTGCCGAATTTTTGCGGGCTAAGTTGTAGGAATTTGTCTGTACTTTTGCGGCATTTGTGCCCCTGTCTGGGAGAAACCGGGCCAACGCCTAAACTTGCTTTGCCTTGATTGATGTAAGCATCATTATTATAAATTACAAGACTCCGCAACTCATTCTCGATTGTCTCCAGTCGGTCTATACCCATACAAAGGGTGTTACGTTTGAGGTCATAGTGGTAGATAACGATTCACAGGACAACAGCCAGACCATAATACAGGCTGCTTTTCCGGCGGTTCGGTGGTTTGATATGGGCTACAACTCGGGCTTTTCGCGGGCTAATAACCTGGGCATGACTCAAGCCCTTGGCCGCGCCGTTCTGCTGCTAAACTCCGATACCCTGCTGGTTAATGATTTGCTGACCCGGCTGGTTGGGGTACTCGACACCCAGCCTGATGTAGCCGCTGTTGGGGCCATGCAGATTAATCGGGAGGGGGCGGTGCACCATCAGATATTTGATACGTTTGGCAAAATCAGGCGACATTTTTATATCCTGCCACAGTCAGGGTTCTTCCGCAAGTTACTCTATACCAGCATTCCTGATACGCACTATACCGACCCTAACGAAGTGGACTGGCTATCAGGAGCCTGCATTATGACCCGTCCGTCGGTTGTTGCCAAAGCCGGTAAATTAGACGAGAGCTTTTTTATGTATGGCGAGGATGTTGAGTGGGGCTATCGGCTGGGGCAACAGGGCCGGTTGCTGATGCTCCGGGATGCCTTTGTGGTACACCTGGAATTTGGCAGCAGTGATGCCTATCAGCAGCATGTGGTTACGCACATCAACCGGTTTAAAACCCAGGCGCAGGTCTCTAACCTGCTCTGGATCAGAAAACAATATGGTATTGGTGCCTATCTTTTTTTAATTGCGCATTACGTATTGCTGGTACCCATTGTTTTCGCCTGGAAAATGAGCGTCAACCTTCGCAACGGTCAGTCTCTGCTGAGCGATTTAGATACGCAAAAACTCTTTGCCCGGCAAGTGCACACCTACCTTCGGTTTTTGCCCGATACGCTGTTTAACCGCAAGGGTTTTTACAAGGTATAGCTCTGCCTCTGGCTAGCTCAAGACCTCCATATGGTGTTCGTCGGCATTCTTCTATGAGCTGTATGATCCGCAAAGCTACCTGTATTCTCTTCACTTCATCCCCCGAATCCACTCCTGAATCAACGCTACTCCCTCGCGGTGTGTCACTTTGCGCGAAACCTCCGGCATCATCACGCCGGGGTCGGTCGATTGAATTCGGTAAAGCAAAATAGAGGCATCGGGTTTGCCCGGCACAAGATCGAACTGCCGCCCGCCAGAGCCTCGCCCGGCAGCAACAGGGGTTTTTAGTACGCCCCAGGCGGTGGGGTTAGTTTCGGTATAGCGCAGGTTGAGGCCGGAGGTAGCCGCTGGGCCGTCGGGCCGGTGGCAGTGGGCGCAGTTAATATCGAGCCAGGCGCGGGCGCGGGCATCGAGGCTGCCCGTTGTTGGGTCGTTCCAGACAGGGGCTTTTGGTACAGTAGCCAGGTCGGGCAGGCCAGTCAGCAGGCCGTGTTGTTGCCAGTAGGCCAGTTGGTTGGCGGAGCCATCGGCATACGGAAATAGGCCGTTGAGTTGGCGAACAGCAGGGCCAATGGGCATGAGTTGCTCGTGGCGGTTGTGGCAGCCTTTGCACTGATTCAGGTTGGGCATTACATACGGCTGCCGGTGTGGTTTGCCCGCAGCATCCAGGTAGGCCACCTCGGTTTGGTCACCGGCTACCTCCAGCATGGCCTCGGTTTGTTCCGGGTTCCAGATGTACTCCAATGCCCGCCAGCCCGCCGGTTCATGCACCAGCAGCCGGGTTTCGAGCAGCCGCCTGCCTTTGGCGGCATCGCGAAAATCGACGGGGAAATAAAAGGTTTTTATGAGTACCGTGCCTACCGGGAAAGCCAGTACGTCCTCAGCGTTATACGGCACCGATTGTCCTGCCGGGAGTTTTACAAACCGCAGTTTCTCGGCATAATCAGAAAACAGGGGTGTGTTAAGCCGATAGGGTATTACGCCATTGGCAGGTTGCTGTGCTGCCAGTTTCCCCGTAAAAAATCCCCATTCCGACAAGGTTTCTGGTACGGCAGCGGGGGTTTCGGCAGGCCGTATGGTGTAGGCCACTGACCCCATAAATAGCCCGATGGCCCCGATAAGAACGGCTATTGTCTGGTATCGCATGGAGGTAAACTACCGGTTCGCTGCGTCATTATTACTGGCCAGTGGGGTTAGCTCGCAGTTGTGGGCGGCCATATCCCGCGAGACATGTTTGAATCCATGCTCGGCATCCATGTTGGCAAAATGCGCATTTTTGTTGTTGCGCAGGCAAATGTCCATACTGGCCGGGTGGGCATATGTTGCATCGGCAATACCATCCCAGAGAATATCGGGTACGTCTTTCCCAAATTTCAGCTTAAACCGAAAAATCATGCCCATGCGGCCTTTACGGGTGGGGTAACCGCGTTCGCGGGCATAGGTATTGTCGTGAATGCTGATGTTGCTGGGGTAGGGGTAATACCCCTTGTCGGTAATAGGGTTTTCGGTGAAGTAGTAGCTGATAATGCTGGTTCCCACGCTTTTGTTGTTAATAATCTGATTGCTAAATATTTCTACCTTGTTAGTAGCCAGAATCATCATTCCCGTGCCCGCCGGTACTCTGGCCACAATATTGCCCTTGGGCGCAAAGTTGTCGAAGTTATTCTGGCGGATGGTATTGTTGAATACCCGCACGTGTCCTCCGCGTTTCTGCACCAGGTCGGGCAGGTCGAACACCAGAATCCCGCCCGTATTGTCGTGGGCATTATTGTCATAGACATCGGCCATGAGCGAGTTCTCGATTTCGATACCGGCTACATTATGGTGGGCTTCGCACTGCCGCACGACAATATCTTTAGATTGCCCCACGTAGATACCCGCATCAGAGGCACCAATGGCTACGCACTTTTCAATCAGCACGTGCTGGCACTGCACCGGATACAGGCCATATGAGCCATTAGTGGGGCCGGGTGTACCCGTCCACTCGGTCGTTACGTTGCGAAAGGTGATGCCATCTACATTCATGGTTTTAATGGCATCGCCCTTGGTATCCTGCACCGTGAGGTCTTCAATGGTGATGTTTTGGGCGTTGCTAACCCGCAGCCCTTCGGCTCCGTCGGTTTGGCCTTTAAACGACAGGACGGTCTTGCCCATGCCCTTGCCCCGAATGATGATATTCTTTTTAGCTTCGAGCGAGAGGCTGCCAGTAAAGGTAAACGTGCCTTCGTCGAGCTGGATGGTGGCTCCATCCTCGCTCAGGATGAGTTGCTTCTGAATGGCTTTTTGCACGGCGGGTTGGGCAAGCACTGGTGCCGTAGCCAGGAACCAAAGCACAAAGCAGGCGGGTTGTAGTTTCATCATACTACAAATATAGCAGAGTTTTCACCTGATGCGAATGAAGCCCATCCTAATCGGTATTGCCTTGTCCATTACAGCCTGTTCGACTAAAACAGACAAGCCTGCACAAGTCGATGCACCTGCCTACACCCTGATTTTTATGGATAAAAGCCTGAGCGTACACACCAATCAGCAGTACGTAGGGCAGAAATACCAGCAGGCACTCAGCCACCTCGTCGATCAGCAGATTAACCATCAGGGCGACAAAATAGCCGTTTATTTTATCCACGAAAATACGGCTAAAGGCCGTGCGCTGACCCTGACTGCCCGCTCCGAGATGGAGGATGTGAGCCACGCTAGCCCCACCGACCGCGAAACGGCTCAGGCCAGTTTTGATCTGATGCTCCAGCGCGAGCGAACCCTAATGAAGCGGCAACTACTGGCCAAACTAGCGCAGCAAAATACCGGCAGTTCAAACCAGGAAACGGATATTTGGGCCAGCCTACCGCTGATTGCTAAAGCGGGTGAAACCGGAGCAACGGTAAGGGTCTATTACCTGAGCGATATGGTAGAGAGTATGACTGGTCCTGGCCGACGTGATTTCCATAAAAGACCGCCAGCCACCGATAAGCAGGCCACCGAATGGGCCAAAACCGATGCTGAAAAGCTAAAAGTCTCCCCCCTAAACGCGGCTGATATAACCCTGCTGCTGCCTTTTGAACCCAATGCATCGCGCCGGGAAAATAACCCCACCATAACCACCTATTGGCAAACCCTGTTTGCTGAATTAGGAGCCGGGGCTGTAGCGGAGGAATGAATTACTTTACAAACCCAGCCGGATGGCTTCTTCGCGGAGCCGGGCTTTGTCGATGGGTACTACGCCAACCGATTCGCAAACCAGGCCCCCGCCGAGGTTAGAGAGGCCAGCAATAAAACGAGGGGGTTGCCGTAGGGCTACGCAGCAGGCAGCGATGCTGATTACCGTATCGCCCGCGCCCGATACGTCCGAGATTTGCCGGTGGTGGGCGGGTAGCCGGTGCTGCTCGCCGTTGAAATCAATGAATACGCCCCGCTCAGAAAGGGTAATGAGCGCACCTTTCAGCGTCATGCTGGTTTTTAAGCGGTCAACAGCCTCGGCAAATTCGGCTTCATTGTCCACATCGAAATCAAGTTTCAGCCCTTCACGCAGTTCTTTCAGGTTGGGCTTAAACAAGGTTACTTCATGGTAGTCCAGAAAGTTACGTTTTTTTGGGTCAACCACCGTTGGAATGTTCCGCTCATTGGCAAAGGTGGTAATCTCGGCAATGGCTTCGCGGCTTAGTACGCCTTTGTCATAGTCTTCAAAAATAACGACGTGGCAGTTGGGGATGAGTTCTTTAGCTTTGGCTACCAGTTGAGTACGCTCGTCGGCAGTAATGTATTTGTCCGTTTCAGTATCGACGCGCACTACCTGTTGCGACCCGGCAATGATGCGCTCTTTGATGGTGGTGATGCGGGCATCGGACCGGATGAGGCCATCGCAGTTCAACCCCCGGTCGCAGAGTTGACCCTGTAGCATGTCGCCCGGCCCATCGGTGCCAATAACCGAGCAGATAATGGCTTCGGCACCCAGGGCTTGCACGTTGAGCAGCACATTGCCCGCCCCTCCCAGCCGCAGTTCGCGCCGTTGCACATTCACGACAGGTACCGGTGCTTCGGGCGAGATCCGCTCAACGCGGCCCCACACGTAGGAGTCGAGCATTACATCGCCGATGATGAGTACCCGTAAGTCGTTAAAGGCATCGAACACTTCATTGACTGATAAATCAAGCACTGGATTCGTCATTGTCCACACGGTCTGTTTTGGGTGTAAAGAAACAAAAACCCCGCCAGAATCGGGGCGGGGTGCGTTTGCGAATTGTTTGTCAATTTATCGGACGGTGCGTTACCCCAGCGTTGCCACGGCGGTTTTAATCCGGCCTACGGCTTCAACCAGGGCCTCGTCGGCGGCAGCGGTCGAGATACGGATGCAGTTAGGTGCCCCAAATCCTGACCCGGCTACGGTAGCCACGTAGGCAGTTTCGAGCAGCCAATTGGAGAAATCGTCGGAGTTATTGATGGCGGTAGTGCCATCCGTTTTACCGTAATACGCACTCACATCCGGGAATGCGTAAAACGCTCCCTGTGGCACATTGACCCGGAAACCAGGAATGGCCTTCAGCAAACCCACTACTAAATCGCGCCGACGGGCGTAGGCCTCAGCCATAGCGCGGGTAGGCTCCATAGTGCCATTTAGTGCCGTAACGGTGGCTTTCTGGGCAATAGAGTTGGTTCCGGAGGTAACCTGCCCCTGTAGTTTTTCTACCCCCTCGGCAATCCATTTGGCCGCACCAATGTAGCCGATGCGCCAGCCAGTCATGGCAAAGCCTTTGGCCACGCCGTTTACGGTAATAACCCGGTCAGCAATGGCGGGCATCGAGCCGATGCTGAAATGGCCTTCAGGGGTGAAATTGATGTGTTCATAAATCTCATCGGCCAGCACAAACACGTTCTCGTGGCGGGCCACCACCTCGCCAATGGCCCGTAGTTCGGCTTCAGTATAGACCGCTCCGGTCGGATTGTTGGGCGAGGCAAACATGACTATTTTAGTGCGGTCGGTAATGGCCGCTTCAAACTGCTCTGGGGTTACCTTGAACTCATTTTCAAACGAGCCATCGACCACCACCGATACGCCTTCGGCCAGTTTTACCATTTCGGAATAGCTCACCCAGTAGGGCGAAAAAATAATCACCTCGTCGCCGGGGTTGACCAGCACCTGAATCACATTGGCCAGCGAATGCTTGGCTCCGGTAGAAACCACAATGTTTTCGGGTTTCCAGTTCAGGCCATTCTCGCGGTTAAATTTGTCGGCAATGGCTTTGCGCAGGTCGGGGTAGCCAGCCACGGGGCTGTAGCCATGAAATCCGTCGTCGATGGCTTTTTTAGCCCCGTCGCAGATATGGGCGGGGGTTTTAAAATCGGGTTCACCCACACTCAGGCTAATCACTTTATGGCCCAGGGCGGCTAATTCGCGGGCTTTTTTGGTCATCGCCAGCGTTGATGACTCTTCAAGCGCATTAATGCGGTCGGCTAAAGAAGGGGCCGTTTCGACGAGAGAGGACATGGACTGATACGGTAAGTTAGCAACTAATCAGCCACAAAATTAACAGCTTATTAACAGACGGGCTTCATTATTAGCAAAATTTAATCACTTCCCCCGTGTCAGCACACGCGGCAAGCAGAGCCTGATTGGTCAAATTAAGTACTGGGTGGAGAAAATTAGGAGCTAGTTCGACCAGGGGAACGAGGGTAAACCGGCGTTGATGCAGGTAGGGGTGTGGCACCGTGAGCCGGTCGGAGTGCCACATCAGGTGATCGTAATACAGGATGTCGATGTCGATAATGCGTGGCCCCCAGTGCTGCTCCCGCACCCGGCCCAGTTGCTCTTCAATAGCCTGAGTTTGGTGTAATATCCCTTCGGGCGTGAGTTGAGTTTCGACCGCCAGCACCTGATTCAGATAGGCGGGTTGGTTGGTTACGCCCCAAGGTGCGGTTTCGTAAACTGCCGATTGACGCATAACAGAGCCAACCTGCGCGGCAATAGACACAGTGGCCCGGCTCAGCCAGGCCTTACGGTCGCCAAGATTCGTGCCTAGTAAGAGGTAAACCTGGTGTGTATACAACGGATAAAGATCGACCTGCTTTTGAGTAATTACCCCATTTTGCCAAATGCCTGGTTACAGCCATAGCATTTGTAGTACTTGATGGGCAGAAAAAAGAAGAAGAAACGTACCCAGGCTGGTCGGCGAATACGGGTAAGTTGTAAATCAGTATTGCAACGGGGGCAAACTCGCTGAGAAGTGACGAACGGGAGAACCATAACCATAAGACAGAGATACGGAGTGTTAACCCTACAAAATTAATTTATTAAATGGTATGTTCGTTTGCTCAAATAGGCTTTTGTTTGTTTTTCTTAAGTGTTTTATCTAACGGCAATGTTACCTCCTATCGCTATTACCACCTAGGCATAGGTGGGTACCTTTTTGTTAAGTAAACCTAGTACTACTAGCAACAGCGCGACTGCGGCCCCGGCATAAGCGAACCCTGGCACGTTGCCTATGCCCCGCTGCTCGGCAGCAATGGCCAGGTACGCCCAGACAAAAACGAGGATAAATGCCACTGACCGGAACCTATTGAACAGAAACGTGCCCACCACAATCCCCACAACCAGTATGACTGCCGCCCAGCCCGATTCCATGAGGCCCGATAAATCCACCTGACTGGCTTTCAGATATACGGCTGTATTGAGAATAGTAGCTACGGTGAGCCACCCGAAATAGATGGAGAACGGAATCCGGGCTAGCCATGTTTCGGCAGTCGAGGTCCGTACTTCGGGTAGGGTAGCGTCGGCATCGGGAGCTACCAGAGGGGCGTTTGGGCGGGCCAGTAGCGTATGTTCAATAACAACCAGCGTAAATAGCATGACCAGAATCACCAGCAGGGCCGTACCAATGCGCTCGTTGTTGAAGAGCGGACTCCAGATGGCATTGCACCAGGCATTCAGGACCACCCACCAGCCAACGGCCCGAAAGCGCGGGTTATGCCGCTGCGACGGTAGAGCCTGATAGACACCAAACGCCAGCATACCCAAAAAAATAACCCCCCAAATGGCAAAAGCATACCCCGCCGGGGTAATATCGGTATGATACCGATCTGACATTTCCTTGTTATTTAACCCGCCGAACACGCGGGCATTAGAGAGGTAATTCATCAGAATCATGGAGATGATGCTGAACAGCACGAAGAACTGACGAAGCCGGTCGGTACGCATAAAAAAAGCTGGTTAATAGCGCATTAACCAGCTAGTTAAGAAGTTTGTTTCCTTACCTTAAAATTCCAGAATCTTGAACTCGGTTCGGCGGTTGCGCTGATGTTCTTCTTCAGTGCGGGCGTTTTTCACAATTAACTGGGTTTCGCCATAGCCTTTAGCGGTCAGGCGGCTGGCATCGATACCTTGTGAAGCAATGTAATCGACCGCCGATTTGGCGCGGTTCTGCGACAGCCGCATGTTGTAAGCATCAGCCGCCCGCACGTCGGTATGCGAACTCAACTCAATTTTCAGCGTGGGGTTGTCTTTCAGCACCGTTACCAGTTTATCCAACTCTTGAGCCGCATCGGGGCGAATGTTGAACTTGTCGAGGTCGTAATATATATTATCCAGCACAAAGGTCTTGTTCAACGTCACCTTGTCGAGCAGCAGGGCTATAGTAAAGGTAGTATCGGTAACGGGCTTGGTCAGGAAAATATCGGGGATACTCCGGCCCTGCATCGTAAAGGGTTCCCGGCGGGTCAGATACCCCCTCCGTTCGGCCACAAGGCTATACTCTTTGCCAGGTTGAACCGGAAACTTACCAAAGGTACCGGGCTGACCTGTTATCACTTCGGCCACTGGGTTGCCAGTCGATTCTTCCACAATCCGCACCCGTGCCGAATCGAGCAGGATAATGGGGGCTTCGTTGGTCGACACGGTACCCGCCAGGAAGTAGCGAACCGTTTTTGGGGTGCCAGGTGGCGGATTTTTGGCAATCGTCGTCGAATCGTCGGGGCGATTCTCTTCAATAAAATAAATGTCGTCGTCGCCTTTACCACCGGCCCGGTTCGAGGCCATAAACCCGCGCCCCGGCTCCATAAAGGTCAGCCCAAAATCGTCGGCGGGTGAGTTGATCGGTTGCCCCAGATTCTCGATTCGGATGACCCCCTGTGAGCGGGTTGCCACAAAAATATCCAGTTTACCCAGCCCCGGATGCCCATCGGAGGCAAAGTAGAGTTTGGCATCCGGCCCAACATACGGGAACAGCTCGTCGCCAGGCGTATTGATGTCGCGGCCCATATTGACAGGCCGACTAAACCGTCCCGAATTGTCCATGTTGGTGCGGTAGAGATCGATGCCGCCAGCACCACCGGCGCGGTTGGAGGCAAAGTATAGCGTTTTGCCATCGGCAGAAAAGGCAGGTGAGCCATCCCAGGCGGTCGAGTCGCTAATGGGTAAGCGTTGGGGTAGGGTCCAGTTTCCGGCGGCATCCTGCCGACTGATATAGAGGTCAACATCCAGGCCGCCTTTGCGCTTGCCCGTATTGCCCCGCGCAAAAATCATGGCTTTGCCATCTTTGGTAAAGGCGGGGGTGCCTTCGTTTACATCACCCTGAAACACGGCATTGCTGAACAGTTGCGGACCACCGGCCCCGGTCTCGTCGGGATTTTGGCCCACTTTGGCTTTAAACAGGCCCAGCATGGGCAGGCCATTGTTTTTGTAGAGTACCTCCTTGCGCGAGGCTGTAAAGACCAATTCTTCGCCTTTGACAATGGGGGCAAACTCGGAGCCGGGTGTATTCAACCCCGACACGTTTTTGAGTTTATAATCAGTTTGTTTGCGGGCCAGTATGTCAATAGCCTTCAGGGTTTCTACCTCGCGCCGGGCTTTGTCAGCCGCCACTTTGTTGGTGGTTTTTCCTTCCAGATATTGTTGGAGTTGCTGTAGGGCATCGGCATAGCGGCCCTGACTTTTCAAGGCGTAGGCGTAATTATACCGGGCTTCGGGTTCGGTAGTGCCTGCGTCGATCGCTTTCTGGTAAAACGGCACGGCTTCGGCAAAGCGGTTTGAGAGCCGGTAGGTTTCCGCTTCGTAGTAGTTTAGCCTGGCCTGGTCGAGTTTACCTTTGGCGGCTTTATCGAACTGCGGAATGGCCAGATTGTACTCGCCCGCATCAAAATGACGAACTCCTTTTTTATAGGCAATCATGGCTGAGTTGCAGCCCGACAGCCCAACGGCTACAGCCAGCCCCAACACGAGTGGCCTGAATGTATTAACGTTCATAAATAAATTGAGTAGCTGAAAAAGCACTTATGCCAGCAAGATACTTATTTTTTGGCACGGCCTATTTTTTAACGTTTTAAAGCCGTTTTTATTGAAGATTGTTCAACCCAGGCCTTTGCCTTTACTTAATCAGCAAACTTCGGCGCACATCCACGCGGTCGGGCTGGAGAATGGCAGCTGAAAACTGCTGGCGGAGCTGGCCAAAATACCGCTCGGCATCCATCCGGCGCATAAAATCGCCGACTTTGAGCAGGTAGGTAGGCTGCTTGTAGGTTAGGTACGGACTCAATTCTGGGAAGAGTTGATACACCTGCATTTTGGCAGCATCGGCGGCTTGTCGTTCGTTGCCCACATAGATCTGAATCCGGTAGCCTGGAGCGTAGCGAATCTGCCGGTTTTTCTGGGTAAGGGTATCCAGCACCGCATCGAGCCTTTTGCTGACGCTACCCACTTCAGAGGCAGCAACGTGCGACCCTGACGGTCGGCGAGTGGGGGTAGTAGGGGTTACCCCCATTGGTTTTGTTGGTACGGATGGAGGAGTGTAGTTGGGGCGGGCCACAGACAAATCTTCCGTATACCCATTATAATCTGTTGAATTGCCGCTGCCCGGCAGTGTTTTCGATGAGCAGGCTGCGGCACTGCATAACAAACCTACCCAAAACCACCCTTTTACTGTGTTCATAATAAGCTACTGGAAGGAACTCCACAAACTTACATAAATTATGTACTTTTGCCCAGATTTATCCTTCTAATATGCTGACGATACAGAGCCACGTATCGCTGAAGCCGTTCAATACATTCGGCATCGAGGCCAATGCCCGTTATTGGGTGCAGATTAACCAGGAAGAAGACCTCCACACCCTCCTCCAACTGACCGATTTTATGGAACGCCCCCGGCTAGTGCTTGGCGGTGGCAGTAACCTCCTGTTAAATACCGATTTCGACGGGGTAGTTATCCATATTGCCATTCCCGGTATCGAACTGGTGCGTGACGATGAGCAGCACCTGTATGTGCGGGCCGGGGCCGGAGTTGTCTGGCACGATCTGGTGATGTACTGTGTGCAGAACAACTACGCGGGCATGGAAAACCTCGCCCTGATTCCCGGCACGGTAGGGGCCGCACCTATGCAGAATATTGGGGCCTATGGCGTAGAAATTGAGCAGATTTTCGAGTCGCTGACAGCCATACACCTAACCACCGGCGAACGCCGAATCTTTACCCATGCCGATTGCCAGTTTGGCTACCGCGAGAGCGTGTTTAAACGCGCCCTGAACGGGCAATATATCATTACGGACGTAACTTTCCGACTGAACAAAACCCCTACATTTCATACGCGTTATGGAGCCATTCAGGAAACCCTGGCCGAGATGGGGGTGACCGATGAGACGCTGAGTATAAGGGCCATTAGCCAGGCGGTTATTAAAATCAGGCAGAGCAAGCTACCCGACCCCACTCAGATTGGCAACGCAGGCAGTTTCTTCAAAAACCCTGAAATCAGCAACGCACAGTTTGCCCAACTGAAAGCCAGCTACCCAGATATGCCCGGCTACCCAATTGGCGAGCCTGCCACCAAAGTACCGGCAGGCTGGCTCATTGAGCAGTGCGGCTGGAAAGGCTACCGGCAGGGCGACGCAGGCGTTCATGCCAAACAAGCCTTAGTGCTGGTCAATTATGGCCGCGCCACCGGTGCCGAGATTATGGCTATTGCCCGGCAAGTGCAGGAGTCGGTGCAGGAGAAATTTGGCATTACGCTCATGCAGGAGGTGAATGTGGTGTAGACTTTAGAGTTGGGTGCCCAACCCTAAAGTCTAGTCAAAACACAGCGATGCGGCACCCAGCAGCCCGGCATCGTTGCCCAGGGTGGCGCGTTTGATGCTTAGCCCTTTTTTGTAGTAGGGCGTAAGCCAATAGTCGAACTGGCGTTGTACGGCGGGCAGAATATAATCGTACGAAGCCGAGAGGCCGCCACCAATCAAAATCTGCTTAATATCAAGAATGCGGATGAGCGACACCAGGCCTTCGGCCAGTATTTCGCCCACTTCGTCTAGAATTCTTAGGGCCAGGGTATCGTCTTCCGTGGCAGCAGTCACCAGTCCGGTGGTCGATATACTGCCATCGTTGGGCAGAACAGTCTTGCCCTTAAATTCGCTCCGGCGCAAGTTGGCCAGGTCGAGCAATTCTTTTTTGCCGATGTTGCGCTCCAGCACCCGCCCATTCCGCGACGGCAGGTGGCCCGGCTCCATCGCGTTGCCATCGCCCCCCACAAACACTTTTTTGTTGATAATAGCAGCTCCACCAACTCCTG
>JBBQUC010000003.1:0-22542 GCA_038212815.1 Cytophagales bacterium | reverse complement strand
ATGCCGCCTGTGTCATCACCGATTCGGGGGGTGTGCAGGAAGAAACTACCTGCCTGAACGTACCCTGCCTGACCCTCCGCAACAGCACCGAACGACCCGTAACTATCCAGATGGGCACCAATCAACTCCTTCCCAACTGGACTCCCGGCGAGGTAGCCGAAGCCTTGGCCAATGTGCTGTCAAGCGGCAGACCAACTGCCCAACTCCCCCCACTTTGGGATGGGCAGGCTGCTAACCGCATTGCCGGGGTATTGAATAGCGTGTTGTGAGTTTACCTCACCCCTTCATCAACTCGCCATCGACCAGCCGCCAAATGGTCAACGGGTTGGTGTCCTGCAATTCGGTCGGGAGCAGGGCCTGTGGAAAACCCTGGTAGCATACAGGACGGGCAAACCGGCGGATGGCGTTGGTGCCAACGGAGGTGCTGCGCGAATCGGTAGTGGCGGGGTAGGGACCACCGTGATGCATGGCATGGCTTACCTCTACCCCCGTTGGGAAACTGTTGATAACCAGTCGGCCTACTTTCTGCTCCAGTATATCCAGTAAATCGGCGTAGGCCAGTAGGTCGGCATCGGTGCCGTGAACGGTGGCGGTCAGGTGGCCGTGTAGGTGACTGGCTACCTCAAGTATCTGCTCGTGGCTGCGGGCGTCAATCAGCACCGAGCCGGGACCAAATACCTCTTCGGCCAGTTCGGGTTGGGCCAGCAGGGTCTCGGCCTGGGCGCGGAGCAGGGTAGGGGTACCACTGGCAAAACCCTCGGCAGCCACAGCTTGCCCGCCTACAGTTACGCCCGTAATGCTGCTTAGTTTGGTAATACCCTGCGTATAGGCTTGCTGAATACCCTGCGTGAGCATGGTGGCGGGGGAGGCCTGCCCAATGGCCTGGCTGGCGGCTTCGGCAAAGGCGTTGGCTGAGGCAGAAGCTGCCAGAATGGCTAAACCCGGATTGGTACAGAACTGCCCTACCCCCAGCGTAACGGAGCCGATATATGCATGAGCCAGGGCTTCGCCTTTTTGCTCAAGAATGCCCGGCAAGAAGAATACAGGGTTGGTGCTACCCATTTCGGCGTAAACAGGTATGGGTTCGGGCCGACGAACGGCGGCATCGAAAAGGGCTTTTCCACCCCGAAATGACCCCGTAAACCCGATGGCTTTGATGGCCGGGTGCTGCACAAGGGCCATGCCCACTGCTACTGTGCGCCCCTGCACCAGCGAAAATACCCCCGCAGGCAGCCCGCAGGCTGCTACCGCCCGACTGATGGCTTGCCCCACCAGTTCAGACGTGCCCGGATGGGCCGGATGACCTTTTACCACCACTGGGCAACCAGCGGCTAAGGCCGATGCTGTATCGCCCCCGGCTACCGAAAACGCCAGCGGAAAGTTACTGGCTCCAAAAATACCCACCGGCCCGAGCGGACGCAACATCTGCCGGAGGTCGGGGCGGGGGAGAGGCTGGCGGTCGGGCAGGGCCGTGTCGATGCGGGCATCTACCCATGACCCCTCGCGGAGGTACTGGGCAAAGAGCCGCAGTTGCCCAGTGGTGCGGCCCCGCTCGCCGGTAAGCCGGGCTACTGGCAGGCCCGATTCCTGACTGGCGCGTTGCACCAACGCGTCGCCCAGGGCCTCAATCTCCAGGGCAATCTGGTCTAAAAATTGGGCTTTATCGTGGCCAGATGTGCGTCGGTAGGTGGTAAAAGCGGCCGTTGCCTGCTCGCAGGCCAGGGACACTTCGTCGGCGGTGCCCTCGTGGAAATGGCCGGGCAGAGCCTCTCCAGTAGCGGGGGAAATAGCCAAAAACGTATCGGTACTATGGGCAGATGGTTTTCCGCCAATTAGGTGTTGTCCGGTTAGAGAAAATGACATAACTAAGTGTTAAAAAGCAGGGTGACTTAATAAAAAAAAGGCATTTTTCACCCAAATCTCCCGTAAACTCCGTTATTTCGCAAAGAATCGGTGAAAAACAGCTCTACAATCAGCCACCACCAGCAAACTACTAACCACAAACCGCTATAATGGTCGGAATAATTATGGGTAGCCTATCGGATCGCTCCATTATGCAGGAGGCTGCCGACGCGCTGACAGAGTTGGGTGTAGCCTACGAAATGGACATTGTATCGGCCCACCGCACGCCCGAACTGATGGTTGACTATGCTAAAGGAGCACGTGATCGGGGCCTACAGGTCATTATTGCGGGGGCGGGCGGGGCTGCTCACCTGCCCGGTATGGTAGCCTCGCTCACCACCTTACCCGTTATTGGCGTACCCGTAAAATCGAGCAATTCCATTGATGGTTGGGATTCAGTGCTGTCTATTCTGCAAATGCCCGCCGGGGTGCCGGTAGCTACCGTAGCCCTAAACGGAGCCAGAAATGCGGGCATTCTGGCCGCTCAGATTGTTGGCGTTGGCGATGCCGCCGTGGCCAGCCGACTGGCTGTTTACAAAGAAAAACTAAAAGATAAAGTGGCCGAAATGAGCCGCGAACTGACTAAAATACGTTAATGGCCAGGTATCACGGACTTGAGTACGTTTTGTGAATGATAAAAACGGACTCAAGTCCGCGATACCTCAATTCAACTTGCTCGAATGGAATCAGACAACCAACGCCAGAACCCACGCCCAACCGCCAATACAAGCCTCCCCCTGATTACACTGGGGGTATTGGTCGCCATTATTATCGCGCTGCTTTACATTGGCAAAGAATACATTGCCGATAACACCAACGGTTCCGATGAACTAACCCACGTTAAACTCGACACCAATCAGCGGGCGTTAGCCCTATCCGAACCAGAGAATATACTGCCCGACGAACCCGATACCGCCAATGCGCCCCTACCTGTCGATCTCTCGCAGGATGACGTGGCGACAGATAACGGGTCTGCTAGCCAGGATGTAGCGACAGATGCCGGTGGCAGCAAAAAAACACCCGTCGAGATAGCCGCCAGCGAAACGCCAAGACCTGCCGAAACGCCTGCTCCGGCCAAACAAACAAAGGCTAAGCCTGAGGTAACTGAAAAAAAGCCGGAGACAGTAAAACCTGTTTCGGGTGGAAAAACAACCACTACCCACACCGTTGAAGTGGGTGAAACGCTCTATAGCATTGCTAACCGGTACAACCTGAAAATCAATACGCTGAAAGAGTTAAACCCCGGCTTGTCGGAGTCGTCGATTAAATCGGGGGTAACCAAACTGACTGTAAAGGTGCGGGCTATTCACACCGTTGGGCCGGGCGATATTTTGCGCGTAGTAGCCGAAAAGTACGGCGTAACGGTAGAGGCTTTAATGAGAGCTAATCACAAAACCAAAAACATGGCTAACCGGGGTGAACGGCTGTTTATTCCAATGGCAGAGAAGGAGTAGATTAATCGATCAATCCTTTACGTTTCAGAATTACGTCCATGAATTTTAGATCGGCTTCGGAGTTAAAAATAGCGTAGGGGAGGTAGATGAATTGGGCCTTGGTCATTTGTTTGGCCAACAACTTCATAATGGGATTCAGTTTGGCATCCTTCACGGCTTCGGGGTTACTCATCATCAGCAGATACGCATCCTTATCTTTTATCACGCCTTTAATCTGATCCCATTTCAGAATACCGCCCTCTTTGGCATTGAGCCGCAGCAGAATCTGACGGCTGTCAATTTCATAGATGTACTTGGTGAACATGGGCTTAAACTGCTCCGTTTGGGTTACGCCCGTAAACTGAATGGCCCAGAACGCTACGTAGAGAATGGTCAGTAGTACCACCACAATATAAATCCAATAGTTTGGATACACCCCGGTTAGGTTTAGCACGACATTCAGTAGAATGAGGCCGAGGGGCACAAAACCCAGCATCCAGTTGTCTTTAAGCCAGTTACGGAAGGCTACACTAATGTAGGTTTTTTGATCTAACGCGTACTTCTTGGTTTTAATAATCATCTCGCCTTGTCAATAAAGGCACAAAGATAGGGACTTTCACCGACTCACAACTTTGGTTTCGGCTTTGCGGAAGTGCAGGGTGTTGATAACATACTGATTGCCGCCTACTTGCCGCATCAGCACGTAAACCGCAAAACTGCGGCCAGCCGATTGGTAGGTGCCGGTGCAGTAGCGCAATTTCGACGAAGCTCCCTGATACACAAACTGAAAGGCCTGGGGCGGGTATTGTTTAAAGAATGTTCGGAGGATAACCTCCGCCTGCTCTGAACTCACCGCTGGGAACGAAATATCGTCGGCATCAATGATCAGTTCAATGGTTTTGTCGAAGTGAGAGGCCAGGCTGTGGGCATTGCCATTGCGAAGCGATCCCCGGACGGATTCGGTAATTTCTGGTTCGTTAAGGTTACTCATCTTACCTGTCCAGGCAATAAAAACGAACAGGATGGCATATAAAACTTTCATTTGCTTTCAGGCTGTAACTGATACCGGCAATAAGGCTAAAATCGTGCCATGTTTCAGAAACGTCCGTTTCCGCGACTAAAATTATTTCCTCAACTTTGTGGCTCTAAATGACCAGCCCCGCATGACCTCGCCTGCTCCAACCCGCATCCTGACCGCCGATCAGCTTAGCCAGAAAATCCGTCGGATTGCCTTCCAGATTTACGAAAATAACTTCGAGGAACCTGCCCTGGTGCTGGCGGGCATTGCGGGCGAAGGCTACGTATTTGCCCAGCGACTGGTGCAGGAGTTAACCCATATTGCCCCCTTTTCGGTACAACTTCTCCAGGTCGATATTGATAAAAAGCAGGCTATGCAGCCAGTAATTAATCTCGGTGCCGAGGCTGCCGTATTCGCTGGCAAGGTAGTTGTTATGGCCGACGATGTGCTGAATTCGGGCCGGACACTGGCCTTCAGTATGCAACCCTTTCTAACAGCGGGGGTGCGTAAACTACAGGTGGCCGTGCTGGTTGATCGCAATCATCCCTGCTACCCTGTAGCCGCCGACTATGTAGGGTATCAACTAGCCACCACCCTAACTGACCACGTTGATGTGGTGCTGAGCGATGGGGAGCGCGTTGGGGTGTATTTGCGGTAATCTATTCCAGCAACACCAGTACATCTTCTTTAGTCAGCGATTTTACGAATCCTTCTTCAGTGGAAATAAGGTCGCTGGCGAGTTTGCGTTTAGCCTGTTGCAGGGCCAGAATTTTCTCTTCCACGGTGTTTTTGGTGATGAACTTATAGGTGAATACCGTTTTTTGTTGGCCAATGCGGTGCGCCCGGTCAACGGCCTGAGCCTCGCTGGCGGGGTTCCACCAGGGGTCGAGAATAAACACATAGTCGGCGGCAGTGAGGTTATGACCCAGGCCGCCCGCTTTCAGCGAGATTAGAAAGAGTTTTACTGAAGCGTCGGTTTGGAACAGTTCCACCTGTGTGCGCCGGTCGGTGGTGGCCCCGTCCAGATACGCATACCGAATTCCCCGCTCGTTCAGGTATTCCCGCACCACATCCAGGTGCTTAATGAATTGGCTAAAAATTAGTACTTTATGGTGCTCATTCATGGCTCCTTCCAGCCGCATCAGCACATCTTCGAGCTTACCCGAATCGCCTTCATACTGCTCGTCGATCAGGCGGGGGTGGTTGGCAATTTGCCGGAGCCGGGTTAGACCCTGCAAGACCACCATCTGCGATTTAGCCAGCCCTTCTTCTTCAATACGCTCCAGAATGAGGTTGCGGTAAAACGATTTAGCTTCTTCGTACTGCTCTTCCTGGTCGGGGGTCATGGTGCTATAATGCACATTTTCTACCTTGGGCGGCAAGTCGGTGGCCACCTGCGCTTTATTACGCCGGAGCATAAAGGGTTTGATCAACCCGTAGAGCCGCCCCATTTTCTGATCGTCGTTCCGCTTCTCGATCGGTACCTGAAACTCATTCCGAAAAAACGTCTGACTGCCCAGCAGGCCGGGGTTGATAAACGTCATCTGGGTCCAGAGATCCATGGTGCTGTTTTCAAGCGGGGTGCCGGTCAGAATGAGCCGATGGGCGGCATTGAGTTGCATGACTGCTTTGGTAATGTGCGACGAGGGGTTTTTGATGGCCTGCGACTCATCCAGAATGATGTAATCGAATCGGTAGTCTTTGAGCAGGTCGATGTCGATGCGCACAATGCCGTAGGAGGTCAGAATGAGGTCATAGTCATCGAACTGCGCCGGGTTTTTATCGCGGTACGTGCCGGTATAGCTCATTACGCGCAGGTCAGGTGTAAACCGCCGGGCTTCTAGCTCCCAGTTGTACAGCAGTGAGGTGGGCATGACCAGCAGTGATGGGTTTTGGACACCGGCTTCTTTGCGAGCCTGGAGCAGGGCCAGGGTCATTACGGTTTTGCCGAGACCCATGTCGTCGGCCAGACAACCCCCAAACCGGTACTGATTCAGAAAGTGCAGCCAGTCGTAGCCGGCCTGCTGATAAGGACGCAGGGTGCCGATAAAGTGCTTAGGCAGGGGGTGGCTCTCAATGGTATCGAATTCGCGTAGCCGTTCAAGTCGGCGACTGATAACGGTGGTGGCCAGGCTGTCGCGCTCCAACTCCTGCACCAGGTTGAGGTGGTGCTTGCGGAGTACCAGCTGATCGGGGCTGCTGTCGATGCCATCGCGCCGGTGTTCTACAAAGCCGAGCAGTTCGGAGTACTGGCCAAACCAAGCTTCGGGAATGATGGCAATCTCGCCACTAGGCAGGGTGAACTCGCGCTTTTTGGCCAGAATCAGCGACCGTAGTTTGATAAACGGAATCTCGAATTCGCCAAAGCGCACGTTCGCATAAATGTCGAACCAGTCGCGTCCTTCGTGAATAGACACGCTGATGGAGGAGTAGCCGAGAAAATACCGCTTCCGGTCGTCGGTATGTTGCTGCACCACAAACCCCTGCTGCCGTAACAAATCGCCCTGTTCGCTAAGGTAACTGAACGCCTGCCCTTTCGGCATGGCCAATCGCCCCTGCCTCAAGTCAAGCCCGGTTTCTGTTAAAATCTCCAACTTCTGTTGCTCAAAAGGCTGGTCCCGCCTGATTTTATGGAACACATAACTATCTCCCTGCTTCTCAACGCTCACATTGGCACTGGTGGCAAAGCTATCAAAGCGAAAGGTAAACTGCCCATAGCGAAAACTGAGGTCAAACGTAATACCCTTCATCTCGTCGGCATCGGCCGGATGATGCCCGTTGGCAGGCGCGTGAAACAGGGAGGTAGTTTGCTGCGTGGGGGTCGGCTCGGAGATGGTTAGCACCGGTATCGGATTCATCACTTCGGCCCTAATCTCGAACCCTTTGGCATAAACGTCGTAGGCGGCAATGAGCGGGGCCACAAACCGCTGGTAATATTGTTCCTCCAGATTTTTGGGGATGACAATATGGTTTTTGTGCAGAAAGGGCCGCAGTTTTTTCCCATCTACATTACGACTGAAGTGATAAAGCCGGTGATTGATGAGCATCCAGGCAGGGTCGTCGCAGAGTAGCAGCGCATTCTTGTGTTGGAATTCTATCCGTTCGGTCTGCCCGTCGGGGGTAGGGTAGCGGATAATGGGGAAATAATGAGTGGCATCGGCATTCCGCACAAAGTGAAAATTCACCTTTGCCGGTTCGGGCATCCAGGCAATGGCATCGCGGGCTGGATTCCCATCATTACCCATGATATAGAGTGCCTTACCTTTTTGTTGCAATAGGGGTAAAATCCGGGCTTTCTGCCGCTCTACATAGTCGCAGATTAGCTCCTGTAGCGGCTTGTCGCCCTTGTGCGGATCATAAACCCGCATGAAAAAATCGACTACGGATAGTTTTCGGGTGTTGAACTTTTTGGCGATAGCATCCTGTTGGATGGATTCGGTAAGTTGCACCAGCGTGAAGTCGTCGGCATCGAGACCCTCGGCAAACTCCTGCATATTGTGGGTTGACAGGGTCTGATTGAGCAGAGTTAGCTCGCCCCGGCTGTTGTGCTGTACCACAAAGGCTTCGAGCAGATAACCCAGAAACTCGTGCTGGAGTAGCGAATAAACAATCTGAAAAGGTTCGTTTGGCGAGACTTTCATAACGAACAGATGGGCGGCTGAAACTGGTTTAGGCAGCCCCAAATATACAAACGCTGGTAAAGAAAACAACCACCCCCGGTCAACTCGCGCCCATTGGTTGGGGGTGGACTAAAAAAAACAGGCGACTGATTGCTCAATCGCCTGTTTTTGCTCAAATCGGGTTAGGTCAATGGCCAATAAATTCTGATTTCGCCGATCCATCAGGCAGCAGCGTGAACAACCCGGCTACCACCGAACCAATAAAAATGGCGACGACCGATGCAAAGAAGGCGATGGTAACATGGCCAATAAATGACCAGTTCCAGTGAATAGTTAATAACCAGTTCAGGACCAAATAGGTGATTAGTCCGAACACAGTTAAGACAATAGTTGACCGAATGATACTCATCTCGTTAGGTAGTGTAAAGGGTACGGGTGCAATTTACTCAATAGGCTCAAAATTGATGCCATTATGACGGAAAAAGTCACCAAATGTAACTTGCATTTTCACACTTTTATTAATTTCCACCGTCCCCGCCGAAAAACGATGACGGCCAGCACAGCTAGCAGGGTTTCGCTGATAGCAACGGCCCAGAATACGCCTGATGGCCCCCAGTGTGCCCATTTGGCCAACGTATAGGCCAGTGGGATTTCGATGACCCAAAAACAGATAATATTGATGAGCGTTGGCGTGCGCGTATCACCCGCTCCGTTGAGAGCCTGACTAATCACCATGCCATAGGCAAAGGCCACATACCCAATGCAGAACACGCGCAGGCACTCAACGGCAATGGCCACCACGGGTGGGTGATTATCAAAAATACCAACCACCTCGGTTGCCCACAGAAAAAAGCCAATCCCTACCAACACCAGAAACACCATATTACCCACCGCAGCCCGCCAGGCCGAGGTTTCGGCCCGGTCGGGTTGGCCAGCACCGAGGTTTTGCCCCACCAGGGTAGCAGCTGCGTTGGCTAATCCCCAGGAGGGTAGAATAGTAAAAATGATGATGCGAATAGCAATGGTGTAACCAGCTACAGCATTAGGCCCAAAACTGGCCATGATGCGGGCCAGAAACACCCAGCTGGCCGATCCAACCAGAAATTGCCCCGTGCCGCCAGCGGCAATGCTGAGCAATGAACGGATTAGAACTGGGTTAGGCCGGAGGTCGGCTAGTTGCACCTGTACCGGAATGCCCCGGCGGGTAAGGGCATATAACTGGTAAAGTGCCCCAAACGAACGCCCAATGGTAGTGGCTACCGCCGAGCCAATAACCCCCAGAGCCGGTATTGGCCCCCACCCAAAAATAAAGAGCGGACACAGCACGATATTGATCCCGTTGGCAATCCAGAGCGACCGCATGGCCACCGATGCCTCGCCCGCACCGCGCAGGCAACCACTGAGGGTATAGAGCAGCATAATGGCCGGTGCGGACCCGAAAATCATCCGGGTAAACCCGGCTCCACGGGCAATCAGGTGTTCGCTGCCGCCCATGAACCGCAGTATATCGTCGGCGAAAAGAACCCCCGGCAGGCCCATCAGCAGGGCAACCGTGAGCGACACCAGGATGACCTGGGCCACTGATTTGCCCGCTTCGCGCGGGTTATTCTCGCCTACCCGCCGGGAAACCAGGGCTGTGGCGGCTGTACTCAACCCCATGGCTACGGCATAAATCAGCGTCAGCACCGACTCGGTAAGGCCAACGGTGGCTATGGCCTCGGTACCAATTTTAGCCACAAAAAACACATCGACCACCGCAAACAGCGACTCCATCACCATTTCCAGAATCATGGGAACCGCCAGCAAAAAAATGGCGCGGTTAATGCTGCCCGACGTAAAATTAGACTCTGAACCACGCAGCGCGGCCAGGAGCAAGCGGAAAATTTTTTGCATAGAGAAAGATGAAGGATAGGGATAGCCCGGCAAGGCAGCCAAATCAAGCTAAATGAACTGAACGGAGGGTTGCCTCCACGGGTAGCGTAGGTAGCAGAGGGAGGAGCGAAGACCTGCGGAGGGCCTTAAACGGGGAACTTCATGGGCGTAACGGGCGTATTCCACAAACATACCGCTTTCTGACTGCATCGCCAAATGGCGACTACTACTGTAGGCAAATGCGGCTGATAAATACCCGAAACTTTTCCCTAAACCCACCCGTTAGCACCTATACGACGTTTCCCTATAGCGAATGAATGACACCAATAAGCAGCCCGAGACAGCCGTTTTAGTGGCCGTAAATACTCAGAAACAAACTGCTGAACAAACGCAGGAATACCTGGACGAGCTGGCATTTCTGGCCGAAACGTCGGGGATTATTACCAAAAAAACCTTTACCCAAAAGCTGGAGAAACCCGATGTACGCACATTTGTGGGCAAAGGAAAACTCGAAGAGATTACCACGTATATTATTGATAATCCGGTAGACATTGTCATTTTCGACGATGACCTCTCTCCGGCGCAGGTGCGTAATCTGGAGGCTGAGTTTAAAGACGTTAAGGTGCTGGACCGCAGCCTGCTCATTCTGAATATATTCTCGATGCGGGCGCAAACAGCTCAGTCGCGGGTACAGGTAGAACTGGCTCAGTATCAGTATTTATACCCCCGCCTGACCCGCATGTGGACGCACTTAAGTCGCCAGAAAGGGGGAGCCGGGATGCGCGGGCCGGGAGAGAAAGAACTCGAAACCGACCGCCGGATTGTGAAAGACCGGATGGCGTTTCTGAAAGAAAAGCTGGAAAAGATTGACAAGCAGAGTAATACCCGGCGGAAAGAGCGCGACCGACTGGTGCGGGTAGCCCTGGTGGGCTATACCAACGTGGGCAAATCAACCCTGATGCAGACAGTAGCTAAAACCGATGTCTTTGCCGAAAACAAACTATTCGCTACCGTTGACTCGACGGTACGGAAGGTCGTGCTGGGCAATATTCCGTTTCTGCTGACCGATACGGTTGGGTTCATCCGTAAATTGCCGACCATGCTCATCGAATCGTTCAAGTCCACCCTCGACGAGGTGCGCGAGGCCGATATTCTGTTGCATGTTGTGGATGTATCGCACCCCTCGTTTGAGGAGCAGATCGAAATAGTGAACAACACCCTCACCGAGATTAAGGCAGGCGACAAACCTGTTATTCTGGTCTTTAACAAGATTGATCAGTTTAGGCCTGAGTTGTTGTCTGGCTGGGCCGATGCGCATGACGGGGACGATGATAGAGAAGAAACCGATGTGCCGGTAGCCGTGCATAAGCAAACTGCCCTGGCTTACCTGAAACGAACGTATCTGAGCAAAAAAGCCGACCATGTGGTATTCATCTCGGCCCGCACCCGCGAAAACATCGATGAATTAAGGAACCTACTCTACGATATGATTCGGGAGAAGCACTACCAGATTTATCCTAACTGGCTCGATGTACCTCTCAGTAACTTCATTGCCGAGGGCGACGGGGAGTACCCGATGCCCGACAGTTTGGGGGAGTGACGGAAATTTGGCATTTTTGCGGAATAAACCCACCCGGTATGACTGAAAAAGAACGCCTTAGCCAATTAGAAGTATTGGTTGCGGAAATGTTGGTTAAACAAGACATTACAACTGAAGAGGTTAGAGAACTTAAATTGGCTGTTAGTCAACTTAGGTTAGATGTAAGTGGCTTCAGAAAGGACTTTAATCAGTTACACGAGCGACTGACCCGGATGGATGCCCAACTCGATAGCTTATCAGGTCGTTTTGATAACTTAACTGCCGTTACAAAAATGCTTTCTGAGCAACAGGCTGTGTTGACTGATAAAATGGGAAGTATGCAGCGCACCATAGAAGATGGTCAGCGGCAAATGCTTGATCAGATGGGGCAATTGTTGATCTATATCCAGAATAAATAATCGTTACATCCGGTCTCGTAGTTCAACGGATAGAATAGGCGTTTCCTAAACGCTAGATCCGGGTTCGATTCCCGGCGAGACCACTTTATAGAACAGGCGTTTCCTAAACGCTAGATCTGGCCGGGGGCGCGTTCGCCTTCGATTCCCGGCGAGACCACAAAAGTACAATTTAACTTAATTAAGTTTATTGTTAAATATTCTGCAAAACAGACAGTTATAGTATTTGCTTTATTTTACCGTATTGGAATAAGTACAGCTTAATATAGTAAAGCCGTCAACCAGACTGTTCGGAAGCCCAGTTTTTGCGCTATATCAAAATAACAGGAGAGGAAAACGCCCGGCGTATGTTGATGCACCCGCACTTTATGGTAACTGCTGCTCACCAGCCCACCACTGTAGTAAGGCCCATGTAAAAGGCCGGTGGTGTGGCATTCCGACCACGAAAAGCCCGGCCACGTCAGGCCGGGTAACCAATGACCACTTACCAGTTTTACACGTTAACACCAAAAAAGACCATGCAAGGCATACACGTTATCAATGACCCCAACGGTAACCCCGCCGTACTGACCATTGATTTACACGCCCTCGACCCCGATGTTAGCCCATTGGTTGCAGGGTTGCTCGACCGTTTGGCGCAATAATCGGAGGAACAGGAACGCCGGGAATTCTTAGACGCATCGGGCATAGTGGCCAACCGGGCCTATGGTGACGACGAACTGGAATACACTGTTACCGATTTGAAATGGATTAACCCCAACTTTCAGCCCAATGCAACCCGTTGACCAACCCGACGCGGACAGGGAACCGTTGCTAAATTGTGAACAGGCTGAAATTGCCGATGCCAAACTTTACCGTTACCTCCTCAACCATGAACACCCGGAAGGAAAAAGTAAGGCCCGTTTTTACGAACTCATTGGCTACACCCTTGACAACGGCGAACAGTTACAGGCCGATCTACTATGGTTGGCCTGTTCGGGTTCAGTAACGCAGATAAAGCCTAACCGAATAGGGAGCAAATACGTTGTTGTAGGGTCGATTGACGCGCCCAATGGCAAGAGGTATAACATACTGAGCATTTGGGCTGTTGAGTCGCCCGACGAAAAACCAAGACTTATTATAGCATACCCGACCAACTAAAACCATGATTGACGAACTCGATTTAGTTGCCCTGCTGACCGACCGCCCCGCCCTCAGGTTGTATCGGGGCGACGTGGGTACGGTTGTTCACATTTACGGAGCCGACCGCCCCGACGCTGCGCCCCTATATGAGGTAGAATTTATGAACCGCACCGGCGGACCGGCCAATGGTGAAACCGTAGCCGTTGAAACCCTGAATGCCAATGAGGTGAAGGCAGTTGATTTGGGGCGGGTGATGCTGCATTACAACGATGTGGCCACTCCTGCCTGAAAGGGAAAGAGAACCCGGCTAACCACCAGGCTAATTTAATCACTGACCATCGCACCGGCTGACGTATGCGATACGTGCAGAGAAGCCTATATGGATAAGCAGGTCACTCGTGATGTATTGAGTACAGTACGCTCGTCTCTGCAAAAAGGGGTCGAGGTGGAAGTGGTCACTCTGACACCTGCCACAATGCCTGATAGAAGGATAGCTCAAACGGCTAACCAACGGCCATAAATCCCCGTTTTGCTATATTTTTGATACAAACTCATTTTAGGCGCACATAACCCACAGATTCATAGATTTCTTTAGTGGTTACCGCTTGCGGTATCGCCAATACACTATAGCCCCCATTGCTCCCCAGAATAGGATAACTACGCCGATAAACCAGCGTGAAACCGGACGTTGTTCGTCCGTGCGGGCCTGCGCTTTCCGGCGACTTTCGGCTAGTACGGCGGGGGGGATAAACCACAATGACAGCCGAATCAGGAGCGGCACCAGCAGCAAATCATCTAACAAACCCAGCACGGGGATGAAGTCAGGAATGAGGTCGATGGGGCTGAATAGATACCCTAGCGTCAGGGTAATCAGGATTTTGGCAGCCCAGGGTGTGCGCGGGTCGCGGTAGGCGTAGTACAGGGTAAACGCTTCGGCCTTCAGCGTTTTAGCTGCTTGTTTCAACCGGGCTAGCAGGTTCATGGCAACTCTTTCCGCATCACAATGAATGACAATGCCTGTTTTGGCAAACCAAAGCGGGGATTATCAGTGGGAAAAGGGGCCGTTTCGCCGGTAGGCTGGTAACCGCGCCGGTTATACCAGGCAATCAACTCGTGCCGTTGCGGAATAACCGTCATGGTAATGGCTGTACAGTGTTGTGCGGTGGCATACTGCTCGGCGGCTTCGAGCAACTGCCTACCTAGTCCGGCAGCTTGTAAATCAGGGTCTATAGTGAGCAGGCCGAGGTATAACTCATTGCCCTTTTTTTCGAGATAGACACAGCCAATGAGCTGCCCGTCCTGCTCATATTTCAGAAGGGTGGCACCCGGTTTTCGTAGCATCTCGCGCAGTGACTCATCGTCGGTGCGGATACCACCGAGCAGGTCAGCTTCCGTAGTCCAGCCTTTGCGAGAGCTATCGCCCCGGTAGGCACTATTGACCAACTTGTTTAGGGCAGGAATATCCAGCTCGGTAGCGGGGGTAATGGGGATATGGGTCATGTTTGCAAAGATAACGTCACCCCCGATTATTTACCCCCCGGTCGGGTGGGGCGTACCTCAATCTTGCTGGGTAAGGTGCGGGCGGGCATCCGAATCAGGTCGGCTACTAACTGGCCAATGTCTTCGGGCTGAATTTTCCAGGCATCTTTCTCACTCGGCTCGTGATTACCAAAATGCGTTGCCACCGAACCCGGCATGATGGTTGATACTTTTATCCCCTCGCTGCGGAGGTCGAGCATAATGGCCTGGGTAAACCCTACTAACCCAAACTTGCTGGCATTGTAGGCCGCTCCGTTGGCAAAGAAGTTAGTGCCTGCCAGACTGGCAATGGTAATAAAATATCCCTGCGTTTCTTTCAGGGCGGCCAACGTGGTTTTGGCAGTGTAAAACACCCCCGTCAGGTTGATGTCGATGGTTTCGTGCCATTGCTCTGGCGTGAGTTGCTGAATGGGCGCAAAATGCCCAACGCCTGCGTTGGCAATCACGTAATCTAACCGGCCCCACTGGGCAATAAGCGTATCGACAGCCTGCTGCTGAGAGGCCAAATCGCGCACATCGGCAGCTATACCGAGGGCAAACCCAGGATACGCTTTGTTCAGCGCGGCTGCGGCAGCATCGGCAGCCTCTTGCGAACGGCTGGTAATGGCAACCCGAATACCCTGTTGAATCAGTACCTCGGCAACGCCGTACCCAATGCCTTTAGAGCCACCCGTAACCAGGGCAGTTTTGATGATGTCGGCCATGAAATTATCTGAACTAAAAATTGATTTGTCTGAAAGCGTAACCGGTCCATCCCCCGGAAGGTTTCGCCAGTGTTCAGGAGGTTGGCCCGATAAACGCGAGGAGATCGCGGTAAATGATGTTGTTTTGCCAGAATAACTGCGTCACCATGGGAATATGTTTTTTGCCCGGCATGAGCGTAAACTGGTGCTTTATGCCCAGTTGGCGCAGGCGTTGGTCAAACACACGGGTGCTGCTGGCAATGCCCGGATAGGTGCGTTCGCCCACAAACAGCAAAACGGGCGGACTGCTGGCGGTTAGGTAATACAGGGGCGATACGGCCCGCCAACCAGCCGGGTCTTTGCCAAAAGGTATCAGATACTGCTCGTCGTCGGGGTACTGCATTTTCTGGAGGTAGTCGAACATATCCAACCCACCTGGATCGTCCAGAATGGCTCCTTTAATCGGGTTTTGCGCCATACCTAACCGGGTGAATAGCGCATTATCGGTCGCCAGCAACTCCGCCAACCCGCCACCTGCTGAGTGGCCCATTACAAAGATGCGGGTAGGGTCGCCCCCGTAGTCGGTAATGTGCTGGGTAGTCCACTGCACCGCGCTGGCGCAGTCACGGGCCATATCGGGTACCTGTACTGCCGGGGCCAGCCGGTAGTTGATGACCACGGCTACTACTCCCTGTTTGGCCAGTCGGCGACCAATAAAGGTGTAGAGGTTTTTGTTGCCACTGTTCCAGCCTCCGCCGTGAATAAATACCACCACCGGACGGGGTTTGGCCGAGGCCGCACGGGGAGCATACACATCGAGCCGGTGGCGTTCGGGGTCGAAGCCAGGGGTGTTGGCCGGGAGGTAGGCGATGTCTTTCGTTCGGTGGCTGGGCCGGGCAATGGCATACTCGTTGGCGAGCAGCAGGATGGTGCTAGTGAGCAAAAGAACCAGCGGAATGACCCAGAGTAACCGGAAAAGCGACATAGAATCGGGGTTGATGAAAGTGTTCACTTATCCAGTACTACCACATCGCCCACCAGATAGGTTCCCCGCTCGGTTTGCAGGTTATACACCACCGGCACCCGGCGGGTTTGGGTTTCCAGCCGCACCACCCGATAGGGGATAGCGTGCGCGTTCTCCAGGTGGTACAACGTTTCGCCAACCTGAACGGCACCGAGCGGCTTGCGGCCAGCCTCCGTTAATACCGGGTGGTTGGCCGTAGCTTCCAGCAACACGGGAGGAGTCAGGGATGAACTTCGCCAGGCGGTCTGTTCATCCGTCGGCACCAGCCACACGCCTGCCAGGGCAATCTCCGCTGCGGTATGACTATCCACTCGCGTTACCCGCGTATCGGTAAAGGACTTGGTGGCAGCATCGTAGCTCCGCACGGCATCGCCGGGTTTAATCGTGGCTATCTCGCGTACGGAGCCGTCGGCCAGGGTAACGAGAGCATCACGGGCGAAACAGAAGTTATAGTCTTCTTTCTTTTTGGTGCCACCCTCGTCGGGTTTAGCCGGGCCTCCCTGGAGTAGCGACATCTCGCGGGAGAGCACAAACGTTAGGGCAGGTAGCAGACCAGGTTCTTTTTCGCCCACGTATTTCAGGTCGTCGAGATACGCATCCCAAGCGGTACGGTCGGCATTGGCACCGGGCAGCACAAAGGGTTTCACCTCGCCGGTTTTACCATTCTGATAGACAGCCAGCAGGCCGAGTTCTTTGGTATCAGTAGCAGCAAAAACCCGGTAGAGGTAAATTTTGCGGGTAATCCCGTCGCTGTAGGTAAAGACGTAGGCGGGTCGCTCTTCGTACCGATCCAGGATAAACCCACCCGTTTTGAAGTAGGTATCTTTCTCCAGATTACCAATTTTGATGGCTTTAATGGCCGTGGCCTGCTCAGCGGTCAGCACCCCCGGTGCCGACTGTGCCCATACGCGCTGGGCGAAAAAGTTGGTGAGCATAGCGGCTAACACCAACATCAGGATGGGGAGAAGTTGTTTTTTCATGCGGTTATTTTGTGGCTACTCGTTGATGAATGGCTTCGACGGTTCGGCGGGCTGAGGTAAAAGCACCCGCCATCCAGGCGGTCAGGTAGGTAGTATGTTCGCCCGCAAAGTACACCGGGCCGTCGGGTTCCAGCAGGGCGGGGTAATATTTTCGGCGGGTGGCCTCGTCGTAGGTGGCCCAGCCGCCTTCGCTGTAGGGAATTCGGTGCCAGGCCAGCGAAAAGCTATTGTCAAAAGCTGTATCGTACTGCGGATGAATGTTACGGCCCTGGGCTAGGGCGAGTTTCTGACGTTCGGGCAAGGATAACGCGCCCACGGCTTCGGCCCGACTGTAGAAGTTGTAATACCCAATCAACACCCCCTTTTTGCTCTGAAATCCAAATGATGGATACCATATCTGATTAATATCCAGGTTGGTACGTGAGATGCCGCCGTAAATCCCATCGTCTTCTTCCCAGAATCGGCGGTTAAATTGCAGGCCAATTTTGCCGGTTTTAATATAGGGTACAAAATCGGCAGCCCGCTTTACGGGGCCAGACAGGTTCGTGTCGAGGTTGCGCAGTACGGGCAGCGGGAGGGTACAGACGCAAAAATCGGCCACTAGCTCGGTAGGCCTTCCGGCAGCCAGATACACCACGGTTACACCGGTTTCGGTTTTGCGAAGTTGCTGCACGGGGGCGTTGAACCGGATTTTGCCCGCTAGTTTTTTCTCCAGGGCGCGTGGAATGGCATCCATACCCCCGACGGGTTGCATCAGGGTGGTTTGCTGTTCATACACATAATCGCCGACATTGTAAAAAACGGGTTGCATAAACCCGGAGCGGAGCAAATCGGTTAGGCCATAGGGGTCAGTGCTGGTGCCGGGGTTGGGGCCAGCACCGGGTTCGGCGTGGGGTTTATACCCGCGCCGGTTGGTGCCTTTATAGAGGTGAGCCGTATTGAGGTCGCCCTCATTTTTCAGGAAATCGATCAGCCGTTCTACGTCTTCTTTGGTCAACTCCTGATCCAGCGTGTGCTGATCCAGGGCTTTGGCCAGCAGTTCGGTGGTGTAGCCCCGCATGTCGTTATGGTACTCTTTAATCCGCATCCGGCGACTGGCGAGTGGCCCCTGGGCTTTGTCGTTGAAGAGATAAGCGGCTTCATTGTTGCCGTTGAAGAGTTCGAGCGGTACGCCCAACTCCTGGCAGTAGTGCAGGGTTAGCTGGTGGTGATGCGGAATGCGGGCGGCTCCGCCGTTAACGTAAAGGCCCTGGGCAAACTGACAGGTCTGTACAGCGCCACCGATCTCCTGCTCGGTAGTGCCGCCCCGGATGGTCCAGACCCGGCCACCAGCGCGAGAGCGGGCTTCCAGCACGGTACAGTCGTAACCCAGTTTACCCAGTTCATAGGCAGTGGTCATGCCCGCCAGCCCCGCTCCTAAAATCACCACCTTGCGGCCCGCTGCTGCCGTGACTCCGGCAGGCAGGGTAAACCCCGCAACTGGTGCCGATGGCAGCAGACCCCAGGCGGTCAGCCCGGCGGTTGCCGCGCTGGTCTGGTTAATAAACTCTCGTCGCGTCACCCCACTACCTTTTTGAACCCATCCAGAAAGGCTTCCATTTCGGGAATGGTCCCAATAGAAACACGGCAATAGGGTTGGCCACCAAAGTCGCGGGTCTGAATGCCAATACCCTGGCCAAACATCTGGTTCTCGAATGATTTGGTTTTCATTTTGATCGGGAACAGCATGAAATTGGCTAGCGACGGAATGGGGTCGTAGCCCAACTCTTTCAGTCCCTTCACGGTAAACTCGCGGGCCTTGGCATTTTCGGCGCGGCAGTAGTTCTGCCAATCTTTATCCTGATAGCTGGCAATGCCCGCCATGAGGGTCGTGATGCTTACGCCAAACTCGCCGTTGGTGTACTTATTGATGGCTTTCAGCGTATCGGGCTGGCCCATGCCGTAGCCTAGCCGCAGGCCCGCAAACCCGTGGATTTTAGAGAAGGTGCGGGCCAGAATGATGTTTAATCCCTCGGCTACCAGTTTACCCAGTTTAGGGCGGTCGGCGGGGGCGAAGAAGTCGATGTAGGCTTCATCGACAAAAACCGGAACCTTGGGGGCTACCTCCCGACAAAACGCTTCGAGCTTGGCCGTATCCACAATGGTGCCGGTTGGGTTGTTGGGATTCACGATATAGACGAGCTTAACGTCGGGGGTGATGCTAGCCTTCAGCGCGTCAAGATCGTATTCGTATCTATCGGTGAGGGGTACGCCTACCACCTTCGCCCCAAAGCCTTCAGCACGTTCGAGCAGGTCATCGTAGGTAGGGCGACAGGTGAGAATAGTGCCGCCATTTTTAGCGTAGTGAGCCGCTGCCGCCAGCAAAATATCCGACGAGCCGGGGCTACAGAGAATATTCTTTGCGCTAACCCCTTCGTCAGCAGCAACCAGGCTTTTCAGTTGGGCAAACTCCATCCAGGCATAGCGGTTGCCAATGTCGGTGGCTTTGATGAGTGCCGTTTTGGCGTTTTCCGAAATGCCGAGGGGGTTCTCGTTAGCAAAGAGCCGCGCCCGCAGTTTGGGCATTTTTTCGGGTGGCCCAAAAAAGCCAAACTCATCCACAAAAGGGGCGTTGGCAGAGCGGGTGCCAGCATGGGCGGCTGACCAGTTTAGAGGGGCGGTAGCTACCCCCGCCGACAGTATGCCGGTGGCGCGTAGCCAATCCCGGCGGTTTAGGGTTGTGTTCATCGCTGTGTTGTATTTATCAACGAATTAAGTTTGTTTATTTTTGACGAAGTTTGTGGCTCTCAATTCGTTACCAATATACACGCAGAAGTTGTATAATTGATTGCTTTGCCAGCTAAAGGCAACTATTTTTTTGCGAAACGAGCATTTTACCAAATTAAATGACTGCATCTACCAGCTATCCTACGTTCACCTACCCTTTGCTAAACCCCATGACTCCCCGTTCCGTTTCGTTCTCGCGCACCACCATTACCGAACTGATGATTCCGGCTTACGCTAACTTTGGCGGCAAAATTCATGGCGGTATTCTGCTGTCGCTGATGGATAAAGTAGCCTATGCCTGCGGGGCTAAACACGCGGGCAACTACTGCGTAACGGTATCGGTCGATGAGGTAAATTTTCTGAAACCCGTAGAGGTGGGCGATTTGGTGTCACTGCACGCATCGATCAACTACGTAGGGCGGACCTCGCTGATTGTGGGTATCCGGGTAGTGGCCGAGAATGTCCGTACGGGCGAGGTGCGGCATACCAACACCTCGTATTTTACAATGGTGGCTAAAGACGACCACAATCAGCCTGCCGTGGTGAAGCCCCTACTATTGGAACACCCCGACGATGCCCGCCGGTTTCTGGAAGCCCTGAAACGGCGCGAATTGAAAGCCGCTGACCACGATGCCTTCGACAACGAAAAAACCAGTATGACCATTACCGAGAATCTACCGCAGTTGGCCAGCGAACGGTGTGTGCTTGGGTTTTTATAACATCACCGGCTGCCCCGTTCTAACCGACGTATCACAGGCAAAGGCAATTTCCAAACTATTGACAGCATCCTGTAGGTGGTCGGTGAGGTCGAGGTTTTCCTCGATGGCCCGCAAAAAATAGCGTTGTTCGCGGGTACAGAGTTCCTGATGGTCGGGTTCGTCGTGCATGTCAATCCAGGTGTCGGTCTGCACAAAGCGGTTATTCTCATCCAGGGCGGCATGGTGCACCCGCAGCGATTCAGTTTTGGTGTGCGAATCCACATTGTCTGACTTGCCCGCTGCCCCGGCGTTGCGGGCCACGATGGACACGCAGCCGTTCGGCCCGATTACGTCTTTCACAAAAAAGGCTGTTTCGCTCATCATGGGCCCCCAACCCGCTTCGTACCACCCCACCGAGCCATCGTCAAACCGAATCTGTAATTGGCCGTAGTTGTAGTTATCGGCGGGAATGTCGTTGGTGAGTCTGGCCCCAATGGCGTTGACCTGCACGGGCCGTGAGCGGGTCATCTGGCACATTACGTCGATGTAATGCACGCCACAATCGACAATGGGACTGAGCGATTTCATCAGGTTGCGGTGAACATCCCACATCGGCCCCTGACTTTGCTGGTTCAGGTTCATGCGCATCACTAGGGGTTTGCCCAGTTGCCGGGCTTCGGCTATAAACCGCTCCCAAGAGGGGTGTACGCGTAGAATATAGCCTACCACTACTTTTTTCCCCGTTCTCAGCGCGGCTTCCATCACCCGTTTGGCTCCGTCAACTGTATCGGCCAGGGGTTTTTCGATGAACACGTGGCAGCCCTGTTCCAACGCCATCAGAGCAAAGGCTTCGTGGGTATCGGGGTAGGTGGAGATGCAGACCGCATCGGGTTTGGTCTGTTGCAGGGCCGTGGCGTAATCATCGAAGAGGGCATAGCCGCCACCAAGTCGCTCATTCAGTACGTGCTTACTTTGGCCAGTCGAAACAATCCCGCAGATGCTGAAACCATCCAGTGTTTGATAGGCTATGGCATGAGAAGCACCCATGTTGCCACAGCCGACAACCAATACGCGAAGAGAAGTCATTGGTGATTTGGGAGGTATAATTTGGGATTTGACCATTTACTTGAAAAAACCTTTGGCAATAAGGTAGGGAATCAGGAGCCAGAGCAGCCCCTTGACGAGGAAGAACAGGAAGCCTAGCCAGCCAACCCGTTGAAGCCAGAGTTTGAAGCGCGGAGTCATGGGGCGAAGATACGAATTTGATTACATGGTTTTGTCATGCTGACGCAGGAAGCATCCTGTTATCTGCTTAGCGAAGGCGTTTTTGTTGCTCGCTTTCTTTTATTGCCTTTTCAAGCCGATTGAGTTTTGTTTGTTCCTGTTTAGCTTCCATAATCCAATGTATAATCACTTTCCGATAGGAAGGTGCCTGTTTGATGAAAAATTGCCAGGCCAGATCATTTTCTTTAAATTGTTGCTCAAGTTGCCTGTCGAGTGGTACGGATTCTTTTTCGTAAGCGTAAATTTTAGATTTGCTTTCTGTTCGCAAACTAAATGCTTTTTGCCCTTCCGGGGTCATTAGACCTGCTTTAGTCAGTTCGTCAACTTTTTTAATGTTAACAGCACTCCAGATACTGGTGCTTTTTCTTGGTGTAAATCGAATGCAATAACTTTCGTTGTCTATTGATTTTCTAACTCCGTCTATCCAGCCAAAACAGAGTGCTTGATCAACAGATTGTGGCCAGGTTAGGGACGGCTTATTCGTGCCCACTTTATAAAAACCAACTACTAATTCGGTTTCCTTTTTGTGATTTATTTCTAACCATTTTCTAAACCCTAACGGAGTGTCAAAAAAAACTGGAACCATATCACGTTGTGCGTCTGTTT
>JBBQUC010000002.1:0-24670 GCA_038212815.1 Cytophagales bacterium | reverse complement strand
GTAAGTAACGATTTTGTATCTGCAAAATCGTTTGTTCAGCATCGCCCTCTTCAGAGGCAACCTGCCGCACCATCTGGTTAGCCCGGCTCCCTACGGTTACGGAACTACCTGGCTGCGGGTCATCGGCGGGCAGGGCAGGAGTCGGTGTTGGCACCGGAGCCGCCAACCAGTCAACTACTTCAGCCGGTTCGGTAGGGCGATTTACTTTGCTGCTGGCAAAATTCTCGAAGGCCGCCTGCCAGTTGGGTCTTGCAGGCTTAGCGGTTGCTCCTGTGCCACCCGCCTTTTCCCACGATGGGGTAATCGGTTTCGGGGCTTTATCAGCAACAGGTTGTGCAGGCTTAGCTTTTCCCTCAACGTCTGAACCAGCGGGTACTGGTTTCGTTTGACCCAACTTAGTCTGGCCGTGGCTAAAATGGCGGGAAATGGCATCGTTTCCGCCCAGAAAATTTACGTCCAGTTCAAAATCCAGTGAGGGGCCGAGGTTATAAATCCCCACTGCCCGGCGCACAGCCGCCATGACAATGGCATACACCGACCGCTCATCATCAAATTTGATTTCAGTTTTAGTGGGATGAATATTAATGTCGATATGGGAGGGGTCGATCTCGATAAACAGCACATAAAACGGGTGGGCACCATCGGGCAGAGTTCCTTCGTAGGCTCCAATAACGGCATGGTGCAGGTAGTTATGTTTCACAAAACGCGAGTTCACAAAGAAAAACTGCTCCCCCCGGCTTTTACGGGCTGCTTCGGGCTTACCAATAAAGCCGTGTACTTTCACGTAAGGCGTTTCTTCGTCGCACTGGGCTAGCTGTTCGCGGTAATTTTTGCCAAACATATCCACAATCCGGCGGCTCAGTTTTCCGGCCAGTAATGAGTAAACCTCCTGGTCGTTATGATAGAGTGAAAAAGCAACCTCTGGGTGGGCGAGGGCAATGCGTTGAAACTCATCGAGAATATGGCGCATTTCCACCGAGTTCGATTTCAGGAAGTTCCGCCGGGCGGGTACGTTGAAAAACAGGTTTTTGACCAGAATATTTGTGCCCGGCAGGCACGATACGGCTTCCTGTGCTTTAATCTCCGAGCCTTCAATCCGCAGCAATGTACCCACTTCTTCTTCGGCCCGGCGGGTACGCATCTCTACCTGTGCCACAGCAGCTATAGAGGCCAGTGCTTCGCCCCGGAAGCCCATTGTTCGGATACGGAACAGATCGTCGGATGATCGGATTTTGGAGGTAGCATGGCGTTCGAAACTCATGCGGGCATCCGTCTCGGTCATACCAGAGCCATCGTCTATTACCTGGATAAGGGTTCGTCCCGCATCGCGTACAACCAGTTGCAGTGATTTAGCCCCCGCGTCGATGGCATTTTCGAGCAGCTCTTTCACTACCGAAGCCGGCCGTTGCACCACCTCGCCCGCAGCAATTTGGTTAGCAATAGAATCGGGTAGTAGCTGAATGATATTATGCATGCAGTAGCAGGGTCTGGGCTGTGTGTTTTATAACACAAGATACAGTAAAAAAATTGGCTACTATCCCAAAAATAGGCCAACTAAAAGGGTATGGTCAACTTCAGACAAATGTTTCGCCCCATGCTGTAAATACCTGAATACCCAGTAGACGACTGCTGGTAGTACTCAAAATACTTTAACCGACTCAGGTTCGACTGGTAGGCCACGTCGAACAGATTATTGACCTGAATTAATACCCGCAGTGGGCTAGCGCGTTCCGCATAACGTATCTGCCCCCCCAGGCCTAGCCCAACCAACGTATAGCCCGGCGTGGGGGTCTCGGTGTTGTACAGTGCCAAATAGCGATTCTGAGAGCCATTTATCTCGACATCGGCTTTTACGAATAGATCGGTGAGCACCTTGCTCCGTACCATCAGATTTTGGGTTAGGCTGCTGGTGACGCGCAGGGGCGGAATAAACGGCAGGTATTCACCATTGATGCCTGCATCGGCAAATTGTTTCCCCCGGTTATAGGCATAAATTAGGGCTATACTATTATCCAGGGTAAATCCTTTCCAGGCAGCCGGGTGCAGGGCCAGCACAGCCTCTATGCCATACAGTTGTGCCGACGACTGTCGGTACTGAAACGTGCGGTTCCCCTGGTCGCTGATGACCGGCACACCCCGGTCATCGACTACCTGAGCCAGGGAAATATAATCCTGAATAAAATTATTGAAGACGCTTAGGTTCAAATTTATATCCTGGAATGTACCAGTTACGCCAAGGTCCTGTTGCAAGCTGAACTCAGGCCGGAAGTTTCGATTGCCGATATACACAACGTGGGCACCTGGGTCTAAGCCGTTGGCAGCAATCTCGGTAATGTTGGGTGCCCGATACCCTCTGGCCATATTAGCCTTTACCGAGACTTGTCCCGATAGCTCGTAGGTAGCTCCTAAACTGGCCGAAAGCCCTGTAAATGACTGCCGCAGAGCCGGAAACTGAAGCCTATCACCAGCGACAGCAGGCAGCGTTGCCCGCTGGTCGAACCCCGTTTGTGGATCCGTCCGAACAGAAAAATCAGTGCCACGCAGCGTTCTAGTGTCGTAGCGCAGGCCCCCACTGAGGGTAAGCTGGTTGGCCTGCCATTTCAGAAATACAAACTCACCAATATCGAAGAGGGTATAATCGGGAATGGGGAAGTTCGTTGCATCTTTGTTGAGGTTAGCCTGGGCCATACCATTTACCCCGATGGCAATGGCCAGATTTCTCCAATCCGGAAAGTTATACCGCAAGCCGTAATTAAGCGTGTTGAGCCGCACATGCAGCCCCGGCTGGGTTGGTTGGGTGGGGTGGTTATACTCCCGCCGAATGCTTTGCTGAAACGCCAGCAGCACATCCAGTTCGCCCTCACCCAGTTGGTAGCGATTTGTGGTATAGACCCGGTAATGCTGAATGTGCTGATGAATGGGCGTTACGGCATACGAAGTCAACGCCGATGGAGCCACCGTAGGGCGTTGGGTAGCGTTATCAGCCTCGGTTACCTGTTGCGTAAATTGACGGGTCAGTGAGTCGCGGCTTCCGTCAGGAATACCCTGTTGGTTATTATAGAGGGTTGCCCCCAGTCGGGAGTAGCCTTTTTGAGTGGTATAACCAACCAGTGCAGTAAGCGTATTCTCGCGGAATCCTGTATTATATACCCAACCATCAACAGGATTCTGGTAGTTGGTGGCTACCCGGTACGACTCGCGGAAGTTCCAGGCCCAGCGGCTGCCCCCACTCTTCACCCCCACCGAGTGAGCGAGTAGCCGGTTGTTCGACTGATATTCGGCCAATACACTACCTTTTAGCTTACCATCGGTATCCTGCGGCTGAGCTGGCAACAAACTCACCACGCCCGCTAGCGCGTCGGAGCCATACATCAGACTAGCGGGTCCTTTTATTACCTCCGCTTTATCAACCCCGTAGCCATCTACCTCCACGCCATGCTCATCGCCCCATTGCTGCCCCTCCTGCCGCACCCCATCGTACAGGGTTAGTACCCGGTTATAGCCTAACCCCCGGATAAAGGGCTTCGATATGTTAGGGCCTGTTTTTACAGCGTTTAGGCCAGGGGTATTTCTCACCAATACATCAATGATATTGGTGCTGGCGGTACGCTCGATGCTCTGCCGAGTAATGGCCACCACGGGTACTGGATTTTGCCTAATGAGAGTAGCCCGCGTAACGCCCGTTACCACTAGTTCCTGCAATTGTTCGGCTTCCGCTATCAAGGCGAAATCGGCTACTACCGGAAAGCCCTCCACCAGTCGAACAGGGCGTTTTTGGGTTCTATACCCAATAAAACGCACCTCAGCCGTTTGCATACCCGGTGGCAGATCCGTAATCCGGTAAACCCCATTCGTATCCGTAACGGCTCCCTTTTGAAGGACAGCAAAAAAAACCGGTACGCCAATCAGTCGCTCGCCCGTGCGTTTATCTGTTATGCTACCACTTAACTCAGTTTGTGCATAGGTATAGACCGTTAGGCCATTGGCCAGCCACAGCAAGCCAGCCATATATAATTTGTACATGAGTAAATCGTCCGTCAGAAAAGTTTTGTTAACAGATGTTTGTTAGCAGATGCTTAATAATATGTTGGATGAGCGTGATAAATGATGGTGCCGTTGCTCGCTTACTGCTAGTGCTTGATTTGCAGTAGGCGAGCAATTCCAGAAGTATTTCGGCGTAGCACGAATCAATAATCAGTAATAAACAGACAACTTTAAGACTAACCCGGCAAAAACACAAATTGTTACACTATTAGAAACTATTTTTTAGGTCGACCTAAAAAATAAAAATTTCACAATAAATTAAGTGAAGGCTCTCGAGTAAACACGGCTCACTCAACGGCAGTTTAAAAAAGTTAGTACCTTTGCCCACATGATAACGACAGTATCCACCCATCAAAAGTGAGCAAACAGGCACCCGATAAGCCACTGTCCCCCCTTTAAACTAAGCTTAATTTCCATTGAACGTTGACTCAGAAGTATCCAGATCCATATTTTTCCGAAAAGGATTTTTGCTTTTCGGTTGCATTATCTTAATCATTAGCCTCCTTTATAGCATACTGTGGGCATATGACACATACTCCAAAACCCCTGACGGTCTCATTAACGGGTATGATTACCAAAACATCATTCGGCTACTAGGCATTCTTACCCTAATTGGCTTTCTGGCATACCTTGGGTTAACCTCGCGCCAGAAGCTCATCCAAAATATCTCCCTATCGTTCAACACAACCATTATCTGTCTTCTGCTACTCGAAGGCGTTGCTCAGACGCTCGTCAGGCTAGGCAAATTTGACCCAATCTCGTTAGAATTTCGGCGGTATCATATCGATCCTACCCTGAATTACCGACCGTCTTTATTCTGGGGTGATTTTAATGAGCATACAGGCCGCTGGCGTATGCCTAACGCTACCCATACCCTCACAAGCTGTTTGGGCGATTCCCTGCTTCGGTTCACAAACTCGGTGGGGGCCAGCGACCGGGAGCGGACAGTACAAAAGAGCGATCCGCGGCAAAAACGCGTCATTACTCTTGGCGACTCATTTATGGAAGGAACCATGGTCAATTACGAAGATCGGGTGTCAAATCAGTTAGAAGTGGCTACAGGCTGTGAACATTTGAATTTTGCTATTAACGGAACCAGCCCTATCAATTACTACCTAACCTACAAAAACATAGCGAAGCCATTTGCCCATGATGTAGTGCTGGTAGGTTTATTACCGGCCAATGATTTTCAGGATTATACGCCCGCACAAGCTTATACGCTGGTTGAGTGGCCCATTTACCGGCCCTATTGGCAGGGGCAATACCCTACCTATACCCTACGTTATTCCCTCCACAATATCGACCAATCCATCTCCCGAAATAACCGACAACCGGGCAAAATACGCCAAACTATTGACTCGGTTTACAAACAACTGTCTATAACCGACCAGGTCAAAGCTGATATCTTATTAAACTCTGCCCTATATAAAGTAGTCCAGAAATTAGCAGGGCAGCTAGCACTCACTGACGGGCGCATGACCAGTTACGAACTTTTTTCTGATACTGATTTCATGAGCATGCGTTACTCACTTGAGAATTTAGTGCAGGAAGCAACGGGAAAGCAACTTGTACTATTGTCTATACCGACCCAAAACGATGTACTGGCTATAAAAAACGGCCACAAAAATCGCCTGGATGGACAATTACAGCAATTTTGCACACAGCAGGGCATCCTGTTTATACCCCTCCTGCCGCCATTTCTAGCCTATGCAGGAAACGTAGCTGATTTATATACTTCCTGCGACGGTCACTGGTCCAAAAAAGGCGAACAGTTTGTTAGTGACTTCTTACTAAAAAACCCGCGCTATAGAACCGCCATTGGCCAATTGCCTAGGCAGTGATTGATGTAGTGTTTTTTCTTCTTAAAATGCAGACAAAGTAGAGTAAATCTGTTAGCAGTTATTCTTTTTTGCTATCTTGTCTCCACAAACTCATTCCGGTATAAACAGAGCGGAAACTGCTAAAACCAACTGACTACTGTAGCTTAACGGCTTTGTTACTACCCAATTTCCTTATACTATGCTGTAGTCATTTGTAACCATTTTAAAAAAAAGCAAAAATTTCAGGTATATTTTTATTGAATATTTGTTTTGGTATTAAAACAAGTTTAATTTTGATAATTAAGAGGAGTCAACTCGGCATAGTTTTTGACTGTTCATCGAAAATAACTTATTTATCTTTACCCTAACCGAACTAGTAACAAATTTTAACCCTACCGCAGATGAGAAATTTCCGCTTGTATATGATTCTGCAATGGATGCTGTTTTTACCTGTCATCCTGCCGCTATGCATGGCCTTTGGTGCCTTACGTGGTGCATTTCAGATGGCAGATCGGGTTATTGCTCAACTTGTAACAGATGTTGCCCCTGCCGAACAATCATCGGCGCAGGTACAAGCTAACATTTAGTAGTATAGAGCATCGCAAAAAGGCTACCTGGTTAACCAGGTAGCCTTTTTGTTAGAAGATAAAGTCTAAATTTTTGTCTTTATAGTCTTCCCGGTCAAGCTCCAGGAACTCTTCCCAGAATGGATCATCAGGCAGACCTCCCTTGCAGATAAGTGGCTCTTTTTTTACAGGATGCACAAAATATAGCCGCCGGGCGTGCAAGTAAATTTTCTTATCAATGGTGGGGCGATCGTAGCCATACTTGACATCGCCCCGAATGGGGCAACCCATAGCCGCCAATTGCGCCCGAATTTGATGCGGTCGGCCCGTAATTGGCTCTACTTCAAGCAGATAATGTTCGTTAATCTGACCTAATAGCCGATATGTAAGCTCGGCTCGTTGGGCACCGGGCGTTTCATAGGCAAAGGTTTTCACCTCATTTTTAGCTTCATCTTTTATCAGATAATGCACTAGCCGCCCTCGTTCCTCTTTTGGTTTCTGCCGCACTACCGCCCAGTACGTTTTCTGCACCTGCCGTTTTCTGAAAATCTCTGTCATGCGCTCCAATGCCTTTGAGGTACGGGCAAATACTACCAGGCCACTGACAGGCCGGTCAATCCGGTGTACCGGATGCAGAAATACATCACCGGGTTTATTGTACTTTTCTTTGATATAATCCCGAAGTAGATCAACCAGGGGTACATCGCCCGTACGGTCACTCTGCACCAATACACCAGGTTCTTTATTCACAACCAGGAGGTGATTATCTTCATACACAACCTGATAGAGTGGTTTCTTTTTCATTACTAATCAAACTCAGTATGCTTCTGAATCGTTCGGGAACTGCTGCTGCTTTACATCATCGACGTAGTGGGCAATGGCCTCGGTCATAACCGTATGCAGATCGGCATACCGACGCAGAAACCGGGGCTTAAACTCTTTCGTGATGCCCAGTAAATCGTGCAACACCAAAATCTGCCCGTCGGCATCAGGCCCGGCACCAATGCCAATGGTTGGAATGGTGAGGCTTGCCGACACTTGCTTGGTCAGTTTAGCCGGAATTTTTTCAAGTACCATCCCAAAACAGCCAATGTCTTCGAGCATCCGGGCATCATCGAGCAGTTTTTGGGCTTCGGCTTCTTCTTTAGCCCGCACTGCGTAGGTGCCAAACTTATAAATAGACTGGGGAGTAAGGCCAAGGTGGCCCATTACCGGAACTCCCGCGCTCAGAATCCGGGCAATCGACTCGCGGATTTCCAGACCGCCTTCCAGCTTTACAGCGTGGGCACCAGCCTCTTTCATGATTCGGATGGCCGACCGCAGGGCTTCTGATGAGTTGCCCTGGTAGGAGCCAAAAGGCAAATCAACCACCACCAATGCCCGCTTAACGGCCCTCACCACTGAGCCGGCGTGGTAAATCATCTGATCGAGGGTGATGGGCAAGGTTGTTTCATGGCCCGCCATTACGTTCGAAGCCGAATCGCCCACCAGAATTACTTCTACCCCCGCCTTATCAACCACTTGTGCCATAGAGTAGTCGTAGGCAGTGAGAGCCGAAATTTTTTCACCCCGGTTTTTAAGTTCCTGGAGGGTATGTGTGGTAACGCGTTTAATATCAGGGTTATGAACAGACATGGAAGCATTGGGGGTTTATAGTTGGTGAGTGGTGATTGCTTACCAACCACCACTCACTAATCACCATTATTCGCCTATCTGGGTGCCAGCCAGGATTCAGGGTTCATTTTATCGCCATCTTTCCAGACCTGAAATTGCAGGGCCGACACGCCTTTGACATCAGTCGATACAGTACCGATCTGCTCGCGGGCCTTTACTTTATCGCCAGCTTTCACCATTACGTTTTTCACTTTAGCATATACTGTCCAATACCGCCCGTGTCGAACGGCCACCACATATTGGCTACCCAGTACAAACTGTACCATCTGAACTACTCCTCCATAAATAGCCCGTACGGGTTCGCCCACATTGGTTTGAATGTCGATGCCAGGATTAAGCAAGTCAATTCCTTTTAACACAGCATGGGGATGCCTGCCAAAATGTTCCGACACAAAGCCATGCTGTACCGGCCAGGGCAGCCGATTACGGGCAGCGGCAAACGAGGAAGCTAGGGCCAGGTCTTCTGTATCGAGTTTATTCATTACCCGCTCGTCGGCTTTGGGGGTAGATGTCGGTTCTGGCTCGGGCGCAGCTGGGGCGGGTTTACCCGCTTTTTCGGCAGCCGCCACTGCCTCAGCACGTCGCCGGTCAGCGGCAGCTTTACGAGCAGCCTCAGCACGAGCCAACCGCTCACGTTCAGCCCGTTCGCGCTCAGCCCGTTCGGCCCGTTCACGAATTTCGCGCTCAATGATACGCGTAATCATATTATCTAAGCGGGTGGTAGCCGCCCGGCTCTCGGCCAGTTCCTGACGGAGTTCAGTCTCTTTCTGGCTCAGTTGCTTTACAACCTGGCCCTGCTCGGTTTTAAGTCCCTCTAACTTTTGCGACTCTTTTACCTTTACTACCAGGTTGGTTTTCTGCTGGCTACGTTTGCGCTCGGTAATCTGCCGCTTGCCATGCAACAGATTCTGCACCGATTCCATCTGCCGTTTCTGGCTCTGACGGGCATCGGCATATTGGCGCAGATACCGATACCGCGCTACAAGCTGGTTATAATTGTCGGCGGCAAACAGAAATCCCAGCGGATTGACCTGGTGTCGGCGTTTAGCAGCCGCATAAATCATGGCTGCATACTCTTTTCTCAGTTTGTCGAGGTCAGTGGTGAGGGCATTGCTCGCCCGGCGTAGTTCGATAATTTCGGAGTCAGTCAGTTTAATATCTTCGGCCAGGAGGTTTATCTGGTTCGACTGGGTTTTAATCTGCTGGTCGATGGCTTTAAGTTGGCCCAGGCTCACCTGTTTCTGCGAGGCTGTTTGTTTGAGAATGCTGCGCAGTTGCACCATTTTCTCCAGGTTTTCTTTCTTTTCTTTTTCCAGCAGCTGCCGGTTGCGGGGTTGTGCCAGCAAATAGCTGGGGAGTAACACCATCAGGACCAGAAAATAGATATACCGCATTGACCAACTTTTTTAACCGGAGTGACGGATTACTGCCGCTTATACTTACTCGAAATAGTGAAGGGAAAACCGGGGCTTTTCTCCAGCAACTCTACCTTGCTGTGTTTTATAGTCAACAAGGTCTGATAAAACTGTCCGTCCGTTTTCGATTGATAATCGACCGTAACCAGACTGGTGTAGGGAAACAGAAAGTTGTTGAGGGTGCTGAAGTCTTCGTAGTCGAGCCGGAGGGTATTTTTGGTTGGTTGCTCCGTTACCATGAGTTTTTTCAGTTTCCGATCCTGCTCACCAATGTAGTTTTCTACCAGCACCTTGCCTTCGCTCTGACGTAGCAGGAGGTAGTCGCGCTCATTCTTGATTTTCTGAGCCGGTCGCTTGGGCAGTGGTAAATTACCAACGATAAGTGCCTGTAGGAGATCGAAGTTCATCTCGAAATTAAACTGCCTGCTCAGAGCCGGAAAATCATAGACTAAGTACGTTTTATGAAACACATCGAGCACCGTTATAGAGTCGCGGGTGATGAGGGCACGGGCTACCTCGATACCTAATTTAGAGACGGAGAGCCAAATCAGGCTGTCTTTCCGCACCCGCAGGTTTACCGTAGCATTATCGATATCCTGCGTTTTGCTCTTAAACGATAGCTTCGATTTGGCTTTGAGATAGGTAAAATCAATTTCAGCTACATTGGCACGGGCTTCTTCAATGCCGGGTCGGGGCAAGCCAGGCCAGCTGGGGCGAGTGATGCTAACGGTGTCTGCTGGTTTGACCAATGGTGGCGTAACTGGATGCTGGTATTTTGCCGAATCGGTTTTGGCGGTTGTTGCTCCTGGGCGATCAATATGCCGACGGCGGCAACCGGCTACCTGGAGTAAAACCACTCCGACAAGCAACCCGACTACGTATTTATTCATAGAGTTTTCCGGTGGCAATCTTTTTATCTAATTGCTCGCTATTTTCGCCTTTTCCCTTAGCCCGTTTCCACTGCTAAATGGCTTTGTCGCGCTCGCCCAACTGAAACAGCACATCACCATAGTGTTCAATGATGGTACCACTTACGCCATTGGGATCGGCCTGAACAGCTTTCTCCAGGTATTGCCTGGCTTTGACATACTCTTTCGAGACATACAGCACCCAGGCATACGTATCGAGGTAGGTGCCGTTATCGGGGTTACGGGCAATAAGGTTTTCGGAGAGTTGGCGGGCACGTTCCAGTTTTTCTTTCCGCAGCGATAGAAAATAGCTGTAGTTATTCAGCACGTGGTCGTTGGTAGGTTCATCTTTCAGAGCCAGTTCGTAAGCCTCATCCGACTTGGCATATTCTTTTATCCCATTATAGGCATCACCTAATTGGGCATGGATATGCCGGGTCATGGTCAAATCGTTACCGAGCAGTTTTTTGCTTTCTTCGAGTGCCTCGACTGCTTGCTGGTAATGCCGCTTAAACAACTGTGCCGAGCCGTTGGAGTACCAGAACAAACCCTGATTGGGGAATACCTCGAGGGCTTTTTCGGAATGCGCCAGCAGGCTGTCCACCTGATTTAGTTCGCCATCGAGTTGCAGCACGGCTCCCCACACCTCAAACACCGACGGGTCGAGCCGGGTGGCGCGGGCATAAGCATCGCGGGCTTCTACTTTTAGGTTTTGCTGCACAAACAAATCGGCCAGCATCACCTGTGCTTTGGGTTCGGCAGGGTGGGCTTTCACCAACTCGCGGGCCAGACGCAGGGCATCCTGCTTGGCTACAGCATTATCGCCTGCCATGCTCACGTAACTCATCAAAATCCGGGCTTTTACACTAGCTTCCAGGTTAGGGTTAGCAAAGACAAACTTCAGTTCCTGCCCACTCTTTTCCAGATTTCCCTGCTTGCTATAAATTTCGGCCAGCAGTACATGGGCCTGTGGACTATCGGGAGCTAATTTGAGGGCGCGGTCGAGCCAGCCAATGGCTTGCGGGGCGCGGTCGTTAGCAATAAGCAGTTCAGCACCTTCAATCAGGTAATCGGGGTCGGAGGGTTCGGAGTTAATGAGCTTTTCGGCCTCGCCAATGGCCTTATCGATCTTGTTTTGTTTGAGGTAGATACGCTGTTTCTGGCGGGTAATCTCTTCGTTCATCCCCAGCGACTTTTCTACCTTTTCGTAGGTGTCGAGGGCTTTTTCGGGTTTATCGTCGAAGAGGTAAATAGCAGCCAGTTCAATGCCATATTCCAGATTGTCGCCCCCTTTTTTCAGCAGACTTTCGTAGAGCACCTCGGCATCGGCATAATGCTTTTGTTTCACGTGTACCTCCGCCAGTAGCAGGGTGTAGAATTTATTCGTGTTGTCGAGTTGATAGGCCCGCTGGGCGTAGCGCAGGGCTTCAGCGGTTTTACCCATTTTCAGCAGCGTTGATCCAATAGTATAGTGGGTAGCCGCGCTGTTGGGGTCTTTTTTTAGGAGATCCTCAAACTGAGTAATGGCTTTAGTCGGCTCGTCGGTCATCAAAAACCGGATACCGTCGGTAAACTGGGCTTCTTCAGCGGCTTTGGAGAGGGTAGTCGTACCCGGTACAGCCATTTTCTCTTCGTCTTTTGCTTTCTTCTGAGCAACCGCCTGCCCCAATCCCACCCACAACAGAGCAAGCAGTACTACCCCCGCCCAAAAACCCACCCGGTTTCGGTACGTATATGTATATTGTATCGTATCGGTCAAAATCAATAGCATGGCCTGTGTTTTTCTTCCCAACGCGCTAACTGGCCGCGTATTGCCAGTAACTGACAAAGGTACAGCAAAATGAGTTATAGCGGCATCGTAGTCAGGTAAGTCAGCCTATAACTCGTGCTTCTGCCTCCCGCAATTTATTTACCAGTAGTTGGTGGTTCTTCAATTTATAGTTATCTGGCTTTCTCCTACACCAGACCTTCTTTTATTAAATCGTGCAGGTGAACGAAGCCCAGGAGTTGACCGGCCTCTACCACAACCAGTTGGGTGATATTACGGGTTTGCATTACCTCCAGAGCCTGTACGGCATACTCGTCGGGGCCGATGCTGATAGGGTTTACTGTCATAATATCGCCCGCGCGTAGGGGGCGCGGGTCGTCGTGCTGACTCAGCATTCGGCGCAGGTCACCGTCGGTGATAATGCCTGCGAGCCGGTTATCGGGGCCAACCACGGCGCTGCAGCCCAGGCGGTTAGAGGTCATTTCCAGAATTACCTCGTGCATACTGGCTTCTGGAGTGACCTGTGGCCGCTGGTTGTGCGGATAAATATCACTTACTTTTAAGTACAGTTTTTTACCAAGCGACCCGCCGGGATGATTGCGGGCAAAATCGTGGCGGGAGAAACCCCGCGCCACAAGTAGGGCAATAGCGAGCGCGTCGCCAACGGCCAAAGCTACTGTTGTGCTGGTGGTAGGAGCCAGGTTTAGCGGGTCGGCTTCGCGCTCGGCGGGGGCCAGTAGCACACAGTCGGCCTGTTGTGCCAGGTAGCAATCGGCTTGGGCTACCAGGGCTACCAGCCACACCCCCACGCGCCGAAGCAGGGGCAATAATACTTTCACTTCGGGCGTATTGCCACTTTTTGAGATGCACAGCACCACATCGTCGGGCTGAATCATGCCGAGGTCGCCGTGAATGGCATCGGCAGCGTGCATGAACAGTGCGGGTGTACCAGTCGAGTTTAGAGTAGCTACTATTTTCTGGCCAATGAGGGCGCTTTTACCCACCCCCGTAATCACCACCCGTCCGGGCCGATTCAGGATGGTTTCGACACAGATATCGAACTGCTCATCCAGGCAGGCAGCGGCTTTCTGAATGGCTTCCGCTTCGGCCAATAAAACGGTTTGCGCAATAGCCTGCCAATTATTTAGTGTGTTCAATGTTAAATTATACTTGTGTAACCGCGAATGGGTTGTAAATTCGCTAAACCCTTGCAAAGATACGGCGCAATAAACCGATAAGAACCGCCCCATTACTTGATTATGATGCAGCTAGACCAGGAAGTTCAGCTTACCCTGAGAGAACGGCTTAAAGAAATTTTTGGCTTCAGCCAGTTTCGTGGTGATCAGGAAGTCATCATTTATAATATACTGGCCGGGAGCAACACGTTTGTGATTATGCCCACGGGTGCGGGTAAATCACTGTGTTATCAGTTGCCTGCCTTAGTGCAAGAAGGCACGGCCATTGTGATCTCACCCCTGATTGCCCTGATGAAAAATCAGGTCGATCAGCTTAATGCCTTCGGAATCAATGCCCAGTTCCTAAACTCCACCCTTTCGAAGGCCGAGATGACGAAGGTGAAAAAAGACACCCTCAATGGCACCCTCAAACTCCTCTACATTGCGCCTGAATCACTCACGAAAGAAGAGAACCTCGATTTCTTGAAACGGGCGAATATCTCCTTCGTGGCCATCGACGAAGCCCACTGCATATCGGAGTGGGGGCACGATTTCAGACCCGAGTACCGCAAAATCCGGGGTATTGTCGATAATATCGGCAACCTCCCCGTAATCGCGCTCACGGCTACGGCCACGCCCAAAGTGCAGGAAGACATCAAGAAAAACCTGCAAATGGAAGACGCGCACATCTATAAAACGTCGTTCAACCGCAAAAACCTCTACTACGAGATTCGCCCAAAAATTGACGCGAAGAAGCAACTCATCAAATACATTAAAAACCACAAGGGTAAGTCGGGGATTGTGTATTGCCTGAGCCGCAAAACCGCTGAAGACATTGCTGAACTGCTGCGGGTGAACGACGTGAAAGCTCTGCCCTACCACGCCGGCCTCGACCCGCAAACCCGCATGCACAACCAAGATGCCTTTCTGAATGAGGATGTCGATGTGGTTTGCGCTACTATTGCCTTCGGCATGGGCATCGACAAACCCGATGTGCGGTTTGTGATTCACTACGACGCGCCTAAATCGCTCGAAGGGTATTATCAGGAAACGGGCCGCTCTGGCCGTGATGGGCTGGAGGGTAACTGCATTCTCTTTTACAGTTACGACGATATTCTGAAGCTGGAGAAATTCAATAAAGATAAGCCCGTAACCGAACGGGATAACGCCAAACACCTGCTGGCCGAGATGGTTACCTACGCCAACCTGGGCGTGTGCCGCAGGCGGCAACTGCTGGGCTATTTTGGCGAATACATGGACAAAGACTGCGGGTTTTGTGATAACTGCCTGAAAGGCACCGACAAGTTTAAGGTGCAACAGGAGGCTGTAATGGCGCTGCAAGCCATTCAAAAAACCGATCAACGGTTCGATATTCAGCATATTGCCGATGTACTCACCGCTACTGAAAACCAGTACATCACCAGTTATGAACATGACCGGCTGGAGGTCTATGGCAAAGGTCGTTCCTTTAGCAATGATTGCAATTACTGGTGCTCTCTCCTTAAACAGATTGCTATTTACGGGTATCTGGATAAAGATGTTGATAACTACGGGGTGATGAAAATCACCCAAAAGGGGCTAAACTACATGGCTGACCCCTACCCCATTACGCTGGCCAAAGACCATAATTACGATCAGCAGATTGCCGACGGGAAAGACGACGACGATAAAGAGATGCCATCGGGCAATGGGGGCGATGCCTACGATGAGGAATTGCTCGGTCTGTTAAAAGCCCTTCGGAAAAAAGTTGCCAAGGAAAAGAATCTGCCGCCCTACGTCATTTTCCAGGACCCTTCGTTGGAAGAAATGGCCACTACCTACCCCTGTACCCTCGAAGAGATGGCCCAGATTAATGGAGTGGGTATGGGGAAAGTGCATAAGTTTGGCCGCCCTTTTGTGGAGGTAATTACCAAATATGTTCAGGAAAACGAGATAGAAACGGCCAAAGACGTGGTGGTAAAATCCACTGTCAATAAGTCGAAAGTCAAGATTTATATCATCCAGCAGATCGACCGCAAGGTTGATCTCGAAGAGATTGCTGAAGCCAAGTCACTGACCATGATTGACTTGGTAGAAGAGATTGAGCATATCTGTTACTCTGGCACCCGGTTAAACCTCGACTATTATGTGAATCAGTTGATGGATCAAGACCGGCAGGAAGAGATTTACGATTATTTCATGTCCACCGATACCGACAACATCGCCGTAGCGATGCGCGAGTTCGGCACCGACGACTTTACGGAGCAGGAATTGCGATTGATGCGGATCAAGTTTTTGTCGGAAGTTGCTAACTAAACAGGAGGTTCGCTGCTCATTCCTACCTCCTTAAAAAAATGAACATCCTAATCCTTGGCAGTGGTGGGCGCGAACATGCGTTTGCGTGGAAATTCCGCCAAAGCCCCCATTGTGATGCATTGTTTGTGGCTCCTGGTAATGCAGGTACTGCCAAAATTGCCCAAAACCTGTCCGTTTCACCCCTCGACTTTGGTGCGGTTGCCGATACCATTCGCGAACACCAGATTGACTTGCTTTTTATAGGGCCAGAAGAACCACTGGTTCGGGGGTTGGTGGACTTTCTGCAGCAGCAGCCTGATTTGGGTTATCTCCGCATTATCGGCCCTAATGCTGAGGGTGCCCAGCTCGAAGGAAGTAAAGATTTTTCGAAGCAGTTTATGCAACGGCACGGGATTCCAACGGCTTTGTCGCAGACGTTTACCGCCGATACCCTGGCCGCTGGCCTGGCGTATATTGCTACTCACCCCCTGCCGGTTGTGCTGAAAGCCGATGGACTGGCGGCTGGTAAAGGCGTAATTATTGCCGAAACCACGCTTGATGCCCAGAAAACCCTGCACGAGATGCTTGACGGACGCTTCGGCGAAGCAGGTAAGCAGGTGGTTATCGAGCAATTTCTGCGCGGGGTCGAACTGTCGGTATTTGTGCTGAGCGATGGTGAACACTACAAGGTTTTGCCTGAAGCTAAAGATTACAAGCGCATTGGCGAGGGCGACTCCGGGCCAAACACCGGGGGCATGGGTGCCGTGTCGCCGGTAGTATTTGCTAGCGAATCGTTTTTACGAAAGGTAGAAGATAAGGTAGTGAAGCCTACACTGGCAGGTTTGCAGCAGGAGGGCATCCGGTATCAGGGGTTTATTTTTGTGGGCCTGATGAAGGTAAATGGCGAACCGTACGTTATAGAATATAATGCCCGTATGGGCGACCCTGAAACCGAAGTGGTGCTACCCCGCATTCAGACCGACCTGGTTGACCTGATGGTAGCCACTGCCGACGGCGAACTTGATAAATTAACCATTCAGGTGTCTCCCCAAACGGCTGTTACTACGGTGGTGGTAGCCGGTGGTTATCCCGGCGATTATGCCAAAGGGCAGGTTATTACCGAATTAGATAAGATTGACGAGGTGCTGGCGTTCCATGCTGGCACAAGCAGGCAAGATGGGCAGATACTCACCAACGGTGGGCGCGTACTGGCCATTACTGCCCTGGCCAACTCGCTGGAAAATGCTGTCCGAAAATCGCAGGAAGCGGCCCGGACAGTGCAGTTCGATGGCAAATATTACCGAAAAGACATCGGACTTGATTTGATTCGGTATCAGGACTAACTGATTTCGAATTTTGGATTGGGGAAGTACGATTTTTACGTGCATCAACTCAATCCGAAATCTTAAATCTTAAATCTTAAATCACGATATGGCTTGTGGATCATGTACGTCGGGGGGTTGTGGCTCACAGGCTGAGTCTGGCACCGCAACAGCGGTAGCCGGGTGCAGCAGTGGTGGCTGCTCTTCCGGTGGCTGCAATAAAATGAATAGCTTCGACTGGCTGAGCGATCTGACAATGCCGGTGCAGCGGTTCGATGTAATAGAAGTGAAGTTTAAAGGCGGCCGGAAAGAATTTTACCGCAATGTGCATCAGTTAGACCTTATCACGGGCGATTATGTGGCTGTTGACATGCAATCAGGGTTTCACCTCGGTGCCGTATCGCTACAGGGTGAGTTGGTGCGGCTGCAACTGAAAAAAAAGAACATCGCTGTCACCGACGATATGCGGGTCATTCACCGCAAAGCAGGTACCAAAGACCTGGAAAAGCATGAGCAGGCTATGGCCCGCGACCTGCCTAGTTTGTACCGCGCCCGCGAGATTATCCGCGAACTAAAGCTACAGATGAAGCTCTCTGACGTAGAGTTCCAGTCAGACAACACCAAAGCTACATTCTACTACTCTTCGGAAGAGCGGGTCGATTTTCGGGAGTTGATCAAAATGCTGGCAGGCGAGTTTAAGGTGCGGGTAGAAATGCGGCAGATTAGCCTGCGGCAGGAGGCCGGGCGGCTAGGCGGGATTGGCTCCTGTGGCCGTGAGTTGTGCTGCTCTACCTGGCTTACCGATTTTAAAAACATCACCACCTCGGCAGCCCGGTATCAGAACCTGTCGCTTAACCCGGCCAAACTGTCGGGGCAATGCGGGAGGCTTAAGTGCTGCCTGAACTACGAACTGGAGACGTACATGGATGCTCTGCGCGATATTCCGACCGTAGAAAAACCACTGGAAACCCAGAAAGGCCGGGCTTTTTTGCAGAAAACGGATATTTTCCGCAAAATAATGTGGTTTGGCTATAGTTCAGAAAGCACCTGGACTCCCCTGCCCATTGTGCGGGTACTGGAGATCATCGACCTCAATAAAAAGGGGGTTATCCCCGAGTCATTCGATGTATTGACCCCCATTGGCGAGCGGAAAGAGCTGGTTGCCCTGGCCGATCTCAACGATGGTCTGGCGCAGTTAGACAAGAAATACGCGGGTTCGGCCACTAATCGCCGGAAGAAAAAAAACCGTGGTCGGGGCGGTAACGGGGATAATGCAGACAGTAGTAGCTCTACTGCTGAAGCCAAACCTACTCCTACACCCAATGGGCGGAACAGTGGCCGTCGGTAAACGGGCTAGAAACTTCCCGAATAAAACGGGCTGAATACGTAATAGCTACTATCGCGGGTGAGTCGGTTGGGGGCGCGTTTGAGGATTATTTCGTACTGGATGGTGTAATCATCTCCCGCCATTACCCGGCTGTATTCGCTGCGTTGGACTACCTCGGCCCGCTTCACCTCGCGGATGTGAACTGCCCGCAACTGCGCTAAGGTTGCCGATTGGCCGTCGATGGTGATGTGGGCTTGCCGAAAGCGCGGGTACAGGTCGAGGTGATTGGTTTTGGTGAGGTGCAACATAAACTCCTCCCGCTTAAAAAACGACACTTCGAGCAGGCTGTTCATATCGAGCAGGCGACTGTAGCCCGATGGCAACTCGGCTAATTCCTGCATGAGGTTGAATGGGTCTTTATTGCGGTATTTAGCCGGGAGGTTTTTAGCCTTGTGGATCCGTTTTGCCAGGTCGATCTTCATTGGTTGCAACGCAATTTCGGTTCGTTCCCTTTCAGCCGCGTCAAACACCCGCAACCGCCGAACATCTTCGGGGTTAGCAGGAGGCATAGGCATCGGTTTCGTTTGGCTCAATGCAATGAGTTTCTCTACGGTTGCGGGGTATATAATCAGTTTTTTCGGCGATTCCGTTTCGGCGGTTTGTTGTAGCTGGCGGGGAAAGTCGGACGTAACCAGATCACTATGGAAACCCGTCTGTGGGTCGAACCAATAGCCAACAGCAGGTATGACACCCGGCCGAAATCGGTCGCCTACTGCAATGCCATGTGTTTCAGGAAAAGAGCCTGGTGGTTTCAACAGGGCAGTTGTCCCCTGCATTCGCATAAGCTGACCAGCTACCGAACGCACCACCGCCGGGGCAAACTCAATGTTATGCAGGCGTAGTGCCTTGCTCAACTGCGCCAACGACGAATCGGCCATGCTGGGTGTTACTACCCAATACACCTGTTTACCCCGCACAGCCAGATACCGCGACTGTACCCGGTCGTTCCAGTGCTGGCAGGCCATAGCCAGGGCAAACGTGAGCAGTAGCACCACCCCATAGCGTACACCAACAAACCATCCCGACCGCGATTGGTGCATCATGCCTACCCGAACGCCGAGGTTCGATTGACTAAATTGATTGGTGAATGTGTACATGATTGATTACCGTTTGAGCACTGATTGCCGGTATGAATTCAGCATGGGGGTTGGTGTCATTCCATCCTCTTCGATAGTGGTATTCATGTCGTAGTAGTCGGTTAGCTGGTAATGATCGCGGATATAGTGGTTCCTGCGTTTAGAAATCAGCACTAATCCCTTCGCGGCCCGCTGGTCACCAAACCGCATAACGGCTACCTCGCCTTTAAACACAGCTATTTTCTTGATGTCGGCCACGGCCAAATACTGCAAATCAGCTTGGGTGATTTCTTTTCCATCGAGCAGAATAACGGCTTGCCTGAACTCCGGGTACACGGACAGGTGGTGATCGGGTAAAATTCGCAAGGCAGTGGTGTGTACCCCAAAATAGTTGCTCTCGATAAAATCATTCAGGAAATATACCTCATAGAGGCCATATTGCTGGTTGGCTGGACTCACCAGGCCACTTACTTGCCTACCTACCGCCTGCCCCGCCCGGTCGTGCTGGGTAATCTCCTGCAACGACTCCGGAAACCGCTCATCGACTAACCCCAGTTCGCAACCGGCTTCATGACAAAAGATGCCAACCGGCTCAATAGGGGCTTGCCCATAGGGCGAGCCAAGCGTTAGGGCGAAAGAGTGGCCGGGTTTGGGGATAGCCAGCGTGACACTCAACTGACCAATCTTGCCATTCCCCCGCCGTCGAACCTCGCCAATTGTCAGGTCGAGGTGATAGTTGGCCAACGTCTGTTTTAGTGTCGTCAAATCAGCCGCCGACATCCCTGGCGTAAGCACGGCATATAAGTTATCGTGCCTGACGGACAGGTATTTTTGTTCCACGCGCCCCCAATGCTCCTGGCACGTTACCAGTAGTAACCCCACCAATACGACCAGTGCGTAGTGTAGCCAGCCCCGCCCCTGCCCTGTTTGCTGCCGGTTCATCATGTCTACCCGAAGCCCAAGGTTCGACTGGCCAAACTGGCTAACGACTGTAGCGCGGTGCGCTAATAGGCTCACTTTTAACAAATTGTACTGGTAAGCTTTGGCATCGACCCCTTCGGTCAGTACGGCGCGGTCGGCAATGAATTCGAGGGTTTGGTGCAGCAGCCGCCTGAATAAATACGCTGCCGGATTGAACCAGAAACCAATACACACCAACTCGGCCAGTACCATATCCAGGCTATGCCATTGCCGTACATGCACCCGCTCGTGTCGCAAAATCTGCTCCAGTTCGGTGGCGGTGTGGCGGGTAGGGTTCAGCGCTACGACCCGAAAAAATGAGAAGGGTGAAGTTACCTGTTCGCTTTGCACCAGGGTAAAATCACCGTAGTTTTCAGCCACCCCGCGCCGGATCATTCTATACAATGAGGCCAACTGCACCCCAAACCGGCCCAGCATAAACAACACCCCTACGCCATACACTACCAGCAGTAGAAGGGGCCAGTCTATCCTACCGGCAGCTTGTGGAGTCGCCAATTGAGTAGGGTAGGTTTTCCCATTGGGGTAGGTGACGGTTACTACCGGGGTAGGTTGGGGGGTAGCGGGCAGCAAAGGTCTTACCGCTTGTGCAGTATGTTGCACCACGGGTTGCAGTGACTGCGGCCACCAGTTGGGTAACTCGACCACCGGAGCCAGCAACGAACCAACCACCACCAGCCAGAGCAGGAGCCGGTTAGCCTGAAAAAATGTTTCGCGCCGGAGCAGCCCATAAAACAACACGCTCACCACCGCCAGCAGTAAGCCAGCCTGCGAAAGGTAGCTGAGAGAGTTCATACCTATTGAGGGGGATCAATCATTTTCAGAATCTCGCGGAGTTCATCGGCACTGATTTTCTCATGCTGAGCAAAGTAGCTCACCAGGTTCTTATACGAATTGTCGAAGTAATCGGCCACTACTTTCTTGAGTACGTACCGATTCTGGTAGTCTTCGCGGCTTATTAATGGGTAATACTCGTGGGTGTTGCCGTAGGCGTTATGGCCCACATACCCTTTCTCTTCGAGGTTTCGGATAATCGTCGAAACGGTGTTATAGTGCAGGGGTGGATCGGTAAAAAAGGGGAGCATGTCTTTTACATAGCCCTGTTCGAGTCGCCACAGTACCTGCATCACTTCTTCTTCTTTCGCAGTTAATTTGTCCATGTAACAAAGCTATAACTATTTTTATCGTTTCAAAACTATTTTTATCGTTTTTTTATTATTTGGCCCTTGTTGCCCCCTGTTGTAGTTTTGCTGCTATATGAAAGTCAGCGCGTTTATTCTGTTGGGCTGTTTAGTGGTTCTGCTCAGTTGCGAGCAGCCGGGGGTGGTGTTTAAAGACAATGCCGACATTGCCGATGGCAAGTGGTACGTAAAAAATACGCCCTCGTTTACCTTTACCATCACCGATACGACAGCCCACTACAACCTCTATTACATGCTCCGAAATAATCGCTCCTATCCTTACTATAACCTATATCTCACCCGTTATTTTCTGGACGACAAAGGCCAAGATATAGAGTCGAGGCTGGACGAGTTGATTTTAATGGATGCCAAAACCGGCAAGCCTAATGGCGAGGGACTGGGCGACCTGTACGATCATAAAGTATTGATGAAAAGCCAGTACCGCTTTCCGAAGGCGGGTCGTTATACCATTCGGCTAAAACAATATATGCGGCAAGACCCCCTACCCGATGTGCTGAGTGTGGGAGTAAGTATTGAGAAAGCAAACTGATGGAAAAATTTCTGCCCCTGTTTCCCCTAAATCTAGTCGCCTACCCCGGCGAAGACCTAAACCTGCACATTTTTGAACCTCGTTACCGGCAACTCATCAATGAGTGTATCGACAGTGACATCACTTTTGGTTTACCCCCATTTATCGATAACAGGCTGCCCGGCTTAGGCACCGAAATGCGTATCCGTACGCTACACAAACGGTACGATGATGGCCGTATGGATATTAAAACAACAGGGCTAGGCGTTTTTCGGATGCTGGATTTCGAAAGCCCCGTAGTGGGTAAACTCTACGCTGGCGGTATAGTCGAATTTCTAGACACGACCGACACACCGGCCATTGATAATCCCCAACTTACCGATTTTATTAAGCGACTGGAACGCCTATACGATCTACTCCAGATTGAGGTCGATTACGATCCGATGCTGCCTAATTTATCGTACAGTGTAGCGCATAAAGTGGGGATGTCTATCGAACAGGAATACGAGTTGCTAACCATCCTGACCGAAACAGCCCGCCAGCAATTTATTAGTCAACACCTCGACAAGGTTCTGCCTGTTGTGGCCGAAATGGAGCGCACCAAACAGCGCATCCGTATGAATGGCCATTTCAAGAACCTCGATCCATTGGCGTTTTAACCTATTTTTTTCTCTTCTACCTTCCCAATTTTCTTGGCCCGTTTGGGTAACTGCTTGGCTAGCTCCTGCATATTTTTGATGGGCGGACGTGGTTTTTCAGCTTCTCCTAGCAGAAAACCGTAGGGTTTTAACGGCTCGACGGCATCGAAAATTACTTTCAGAATGGCCGTCATGGGCAACGCGAGTACCAGACCTGGTAGCCCCCAGAGTTTACCCCATAAAATTAGTACAGTAATGGCCGCCAGCGGATTGATGCTCACCTTCGAGCCAACAATATAGGGAGTGATGAAATTGCCTTCGAGTGCCTGCACGAACTGAAACACCAGCAATACCCCCAATGCTTTCAATGGATTATCGTCTGTAACCAGCGCGTAAGCCGCTGGAATGAGCGATCCAAGGGCAATGCCAAAATAGGGAATCAACACCATGAATGCCACCAGAAACCCAAAAAATACGGCATAGTCGATGCCCAGAATCAGCAGGCCGATAGTCATGAGCGTACCGGTAATCAGGATAACCAGTACCATGCCTACCAGGTAATCTTTAATGACCTCGTAAATCCGTTGCGATACCGCATCTATCTTCGATCGGCGGGCCGGGCCGAAAACTTTGTAGAAAAACGACCGAAAAAAATCACGGTAAAGCAGCAGAAAAAAGATAAACAGTAAAATTAGCAGCACATCAGAGAGTGTGCTGGTGGTAGCCAGGAGCGTGGATGTCAGAATACTGGCACCTTCGGCTAAGGCATCGCTGATGTATTTCCGAACCTCGGTTAGCTGGCGTTTACGGTCGATATTAAAATGCTCGTCGGCATAAGTTTGCAGGTTATTAAGCAGGGTATTGCCGCGTTTGATGAGTGCAGGCAATACCTCCGAAAACTGACTGATCTGCACCGAAACGGCATATAGCAGCCCAACAATAACCGTCAATGCGAGCAGCAAACAAAGCACAATAGCCAGTACGCGCGGTACCCGCCACCGTTCAATCCGCCGACAGATCGGAAATAGCAACGTGGCAAACAGAATGGCAAATACCAGTGGAATAAGCAGGCTTTGTAGCTCATACAACCCGTAGGTAATAATAACAATGGCCAGTAGTACGCTGGCCAGTCGTACGTAGAAGGGGTGTTGCACCTCCGGGGCGCGAGTATCCATAGGGTATGAGCACGAACGGTTTACTACTCAACCAACAAATGGGCATTATGGTTAGTTGAGCCTGAATTATGTGTCTGGCGCAGACGTAGTGATCGTTACTAAATTGTTAAATTTACGTTAACCAACTGATTTTCTTTGTTAAATCAGGTAGAAGTGGCTTAACTTCGGGCCACTTACCAACGCAATATAAACGAATGAGTGCTGCCAAAGCCTCGCAACAACCTCATCGGGTCCTCGTTGTTGACGATGACCCCGACATTGTGGAACTGCTGGATTATAACCTCCAGAAAGAAGGATATGAAGTTCGAACAGCTACCGACGGACGTAAAGCCATCGACGTAGCCCGCACCTTTATCCCCGACCTGGTGCTGTTAGATATTATGATGCCCCAACTGGACGGTATCGAAACGGGCCGGATGCTACGCGGCATGGCGGAACTGCGGAATACCTTTATCCTGTACCTTACGGCTCGTTCTGAAGAATACTCTGAAGTAGCCGCTTTTGAGATTGGTGCTGACGATTATATCAACAAGCCTATTAAGCCACGTGCGCTGATGAGCCGTATTAATGCGCTGTTTCGGCGCGAAGCCCAAAAAGCCGAACCCGACGATCAGGTGGCGGCACTCGACCTGATTATCAACCGCAAAAATTATTCGGTAAACCGGGCCGATCAGTCCATTATTCTTCCCAAAAAAGAATTTGAATTACTCTACTTTTTAGCCCAGCACCCCAACAAGGTT
>JBBQUC010000001.1:0-25278 GCA_038212815.1 Cytophagales bacterium | reverse complement strand
GCATTCCGCAAAAACCGCCATTAGGCTTGCTGCAACCTCAGTTTGAGGGCAATCTGTTTTTTGATGACTCGGCCCGGCATCAGGCCGAACGGCTGATCTATGCCACCGATGCTTCGGTCTATCAGGAAACGCCGGTAGCAGTAGCCATCCCGAAAACGGTAGCTGATATAAAACGGTTAGTCAACTTTGCTAAACAGTACCATCAGGGGTTGATTCCACGGGCAGCAGGCACATCACTGGCAGGGCAGGTAGTGGGCGATGGCATTGTGGTTGACATCTCCAAACACTTCGGCCAAATTCTGGAACTGAACGTGGCCGAACGGTGGGTGCGGGTACAACCCGGCGTAATCCGCGATGACTTAAACGCCTACCTGCGCCCCCACGGCCTGCTCTTCGGCCCCGAAACCTCTACTGCCAGCCGCGCCATGATTGGCGGCATGATTGGCAACAACTCCTGCGGACTTCACTCCATTATCTGGGGCACTACCCGTGACCATCTCCTGTCCGTAAAAACTATTCTCAGCGATGGAGCCGAAGTCACCTTCGGACCGCTCACTCAAACCGAATTTGAGGCCAAATGCCGGGGTGAGCATGTAGTTAGCCCACTTGAACAGCGACTATATGCCCAGTTTCGAATCTGGATGTCGGATGCAACCACCCGGCAGGCCATTGTGGATGGCTACCCCAAGCCCAGTGTCAAACGCCGGAATACGGGCTACGCTGTCGATGCGCTGATTCCCTTTTTTAGCTCACCTGCCACGGGCAGCTCCTTTAACTTCGCGCACCTCATTGCCGGTTCGGAGGGAACGCTTTGCTTCATTACCGAAGCCAAACTAAACCTGATTCCCCTCCCTCCTACCGAAGTAGCCCTCGTCTGCGCCCACTTCGCCACCATTCGCCAGGCTCTCGAAGCCAATCTGGTAGCCCTCGAACACGGCTGCTCAGCCTCCGAACTGGTCGATGATTACATTTTGCAACTCACCAAAACCAACATCGAACAAGCCAAAAACCGCCATTTCGTTCAAGGCGATCCCAAAGCCATTCTGATGGTCGAGTTTTTCGGGAACCTTACCCCCTCTCCTTCAAAAGGAGAGGGGACAGGGGGTGAGGTAAAAGAGGTAGCTTTCATCCAGGCTCTCAAAGTCCGTAACCTCGGCTATGCCTACCCAGTGCTTTACAACGATGATACCCAAAAACCCTGGGCATTGCGGAAAGCGGGGCTAAGCATCATGTACAACGTAGCGGGCGACGACCAGCCCGCCAACGTGATTGAAGACTGCGCCGTTGACCCCGCTGACCTACCCGATTACATTGACGAACTTACCGAAATGGCCACCCGCAAACACGGCCTCACGCTTGAGTTTTCGGCCCATGCCGGGGCGGGTGAGTTGCACGTGCTGCCGCTGATTAACCTCAAAACAACTAAAGGACGCGAGACCTTCCGGGCATTGCTGGCCGATACAGCTGCATTGGTGAAAAAATATGGTGGTGCTTTATCCGGTGAGCATGGCGACGGGCGGCTTCGGGGTGAGTTTATCGCCTTCATGCTGGGTGAGAAAAACTACCAGTTGTGCCGCGATATTAAACGACTCTGGGACCCGCAGACCATCTTTAACCCCGGCAAAGTAGTGGATACGCCCCCCATGAACCAGTTTCTGAGGGCCGAAGTCGACCGCGTGGTGCCGCAACCCCAAACTACCCTCGATTTTTCGGGTAGCGGAGGCATGCTGGCTCTGGCCGAAAAATGCTCCGGCTCCGGCGATTGCCGCAAAACGGAACTGACCGGCGGTACCATGTGCCCCAGTTACATGGCCACCCGACTTGAACACGATACTACCCGCGCCCGCGCCAACATGCTGCGGCACTTTTATACGAATGACGAAAAACCCACCCAACTTGACTACAAAGCCACACATGAGGTGCTGGACCTATGCCTCTCGTGCAAGGGCTGCAAAGCCGAATGCCCTAGTAGCGTGGACATGGCGCGGCTAAAAGCCGAGTTTCTGCAACAGCAATACGATGAGACTGGTACACCCCTCCGCGCCCGGCTGGTGGGCAATTTCACCCAACTCATGCGCCTGGCCAGCCTGGTGCCGTGGGCATACAATGCGTTCTATAAAACGCCTGCCCTACGCCGGTTGGCCAACCGCATCGTCGGTTTTCACCCAGACCGCACCATGCCAGCACTACATTCAGTAACCCTGCGCGGGTGGGCAGCAAAACACCGCTTGGCACCGGGCCGCCGGGCAGTGATGTTCTTTTGCGATGAATTCACGAATTATAACGACGTGGGAGTTGGCCAGAAAGCACTGCAATTACTGGCGCAACTGGGGTATGCCGTAACCATTCCTGAGCATGTAGAAAGTGGCCGAACGTACCTCTCGAAAGGGCTGGTGCGCGATGCCCAAAAACTGGCTATCCAGAACGTAACCCTACTGCAGCACCTCGTTACCGACGAGACTCCCCTCATTGGCCTCGAACCGTCGGCTATTCTAACCTTCCGCGATGAATACCCCGATCTGGTGCCACCTGAGCTAAAAGCCGATGCCCAGCGGATTGCCCGAAATACCTTTTTGTTTGAGGAATGGCTGGCCCGCGAAGCCGATGCCGGACGCGTTCAGCCTAATCAGTTTACCACCGAAGCCCGGCAGATTAAATTACACGGCCATTGCCATCAGAAAGCACTGTCGTCAATGGTGCCGGTGAAGAAAATTCTGTCGCTACCCAAAAACTACACCGTTCAGCTTATTCCGTCGGGGTGCTGTGGCATGGCGGGTTCCTTTGGCTACGAGGCCGAGCATTACGACCTCTCGATGCAGATTGGTGAGTTGGTGCTGTTTCCAGCCATCCGACAAGCCGACGCGACCACGCTCATTGCGGCCCCCGGCACCTCATGCCGCCACCAGATTGAAGACGGCACAGGCCGCATTGCCCAACACCCCGCCGAAATTTTATTCGACGCACTGACTACTCAAGAATGACCGCTCTCCTCGACCGCATCCGCGAGATCAACCATCCCGAAGCAATTCGGCGATTTTTTGGCCTGCTTAAAGAGTTGATCGACATAGTGAACCTGCCCAACGGCGACCCCCGGCTGGCATTTGTCACAACTAAAGAGCGTACTATTACGGCCCATGTAAATTTCTTTCCGGCCCTTCAAATTACTACGCCCCGCGCTGGAGAAACCGAGTTTAGTCTTTCTATTAAAAAAGAATCCCGACAGGAATTACGCTTTAGTGAAGAAGTGGACTTTGTGCCGCTTACGGAGAAGTCCGATTATGTATCCGTCGTGATTGGTCAATCCAGTGTTCACCTGCTGGCGAATCACACACTTCAAAAGTGTTGGGCCGATTGTTTGCTTGAGTTAGTGGAAACGGTTAAACGTGGCCCACATACCGCCAAACACGACAGGGTCGTGTTTCAGGCTGCTGAGGATGAAGCCTTTCGGGAGGAGTTGTTAACCGAAGCTCGATGTGACGATAGACAAACGCTTAATTACTGGCTTTTCCACGCCTACCCAAAGTATTACGATATGTTAGGGGAATTACGCGCCGAAACATATAGCCATTTCAAGGTTAGCCAGCTTTATAAGAACGTTATGAAGGCTGGTGATCGTTTTGGTGTTTTGGTTTCAGGCGCTCATTCAGGTATCTACGCATTTGGAACTGTTCTGGAAAATCCAATCGTGAAACCTTATGCTGAATTGCAGGAATTTGCCCGCGTGAAAGAGGAGTTCGAGGGAGAACGATTAGCGGTTAATGTTCGCTATGATTATAAATTGCTTGAACAGCCAGTGACACGGGCAATGTGGTCAGATAATCCGTTGTTTACGGCATCGCGGGTTTTTATTAATCCACAAGGTATGACTAATGCTCCTTTGTCAGCCGAGCAATACCAGGAATTACTGAATCTGGCTGGTTTAGAGACCAATGAAGTTAATGAGCCAATTGCTGAATATACCATAGTCCACCCCCTGGCCAACACGCCCAAAAACCTGATTATGTATGGCCCGCCAGGTACGGGCAAAACCTATACCGCCCGGCAACTCATAGGCCCGGAGGCCGATGTCATTACTTTTCATCCATCGTATGGCTATGAAGAGTTTATGGAGGGTATCCGGCCCGAAGTGATTGGCGGACAGGTACAGTACAAAATCAGGAAAGGGTCGTTTTATAAAGCCTGCATCACCGCCATCCAGAAAGCTGGTTACGCAACCCTGGCCGACTGTCTGAACGACCAGCCCGGTAACCGGCAGCGTCGGCTACAGCAGGCTCCCCTGCATTACCTACTCATCGATGAGATTAACCGAGCCAACATCTCAAAAGTCTTTGGCGAACTCATCACCCTGCTCGAAGCCAGTAAGCGGCTGGGTGCCGCCGAAGAACTCTGGCTCACGCTGCCCTACTCGCAGGAGCGGTTTGGGGTGCCGCTCAACCTGCATGTAGTGGGCACCATGAACACCGCCGACCGCTCCATTGCCCTCATCGACCTGGCCTTGCGTCGGCGGTTTGCGTTTCAGGAGGTGCTGCCCGACCCATCACTGCTGCCCATTGTGGAGGGTATCGATCTGGCAGCGCTGCTCCGAACCATCAACGAGCGGATCGAATACCTGCTTGACCGCGACCATCAGATCGGCCATGCGTACCTACTTGAGGTAACTAGCCTCCCCGAATTGTGCAGGGCTTTCCGCGATAAGCTCATCCCGTTGCTGGCCGAGTATTTCTACAATGACTGGGCCAAAATTCAACTGGTGCTGGGCGATAACCGCGCCTGGGGAAAAGCCCCGGAGCAGCGGCTGGTCTGGATTAAAGCCCAGTATTCCGCCACCCGCGAGCGTGACCTCTTCGGCGAATCGCCCGACAGTTATCAGGAAGTGATGGTTTATGAACTAAACCCCCACCTGCTGCGCGAAGAGCAGGAGTTTCTGCCCAAAGAAGTGTTTGTGTATATATACCAGAAACCAACGTAAATCCCACGGCTGGCCGACCGTGAGGGCAAATCCTCATGAAAGCACTCGTTTTAACCCAATACAACCACATTGACCTGCAAGACGTGCCACGCCCTACCATTCGGCCTGCCGATGTGCTGGTGCGCGTACAGGCCGTTGGTATTTGTGGCTCCGACATCCACGGGATGGATGGCAGCAGCGGTCGGCGGATACCGCCTATCATCATGGGCCACGAAGCATCGGGCATTATTGCCGAAGTAGGGGCCGATGTGCGTGGGTGGGCCATTGGTGACCGTGTTACCTTCGATTCGACGGTGTATGCCCTCGACGACTGGTATAGTCGGAGGGGACTGTATAACCTGTCGGATGGGCGCGAGGTGGTGGGGGTATCGACCCCGGATTTTAGACGCAATGGGGCCTTTGCCGAGTTTGTAGCCGTACCCCAGCATATTCTATACGCCATTCCAGAAGGGGTAAGTTTCACGCAGGCCGCCCTGGTAGAGCCAGTAGCGGTAGCCCTTCACGCCCTAAACCTGACTCCTCTTCAGGTCAACGATTCGGCGGTAGTAGTAGGGGCGGGCATGATTGGCCTGTTCGTGATTCAGGGGCTGAAACTGGCGGGCTGCGGCCCGATCATTGCCATTGACCTTGACGATGACCGGTTGGCTCTGGCCAAAACCCTCGGTGCCGACGTAACCCTGAATGCGAACCTACCCGATTTAGTAGAGCAGGTGCAGCACCATACTCACGGGCGAGGGGCCGATGTCGCGTTCGAGGTGGTGGGCATGTCGGCCACGGTGAATACGGCCATTGCCTGCGTACGAAAAGGGGCCACGGTTACACTGGTGGGCAACCTCAGCCCCAAAGCCGAGATACCGGTACAGGCAGTCGTAACCCGGCAATTGCGATTGCAGGGGTCGTGCGCCATCAACGGCGAGTATGAAGCCGCCCTATCGCTGATAGCCTCCGGCAAAATGAACGTCGAAGCCATCCTGAGTGCCGAAGTTCCCCTGGCTGAAGGCCCTGGCTGGTTCAAGCGGTTATACGAGAAGGAAAAGGGATTGATTAAAGTGGTACTGAAACCGTAAATGTTGGCTGGTATATGGAAGCCGCTATAAGGGTCATAAACGCCACAGCCCAACTGAAGACTCAGTTGGGCTGTGGCGTGATTAGCCAGTAGTACCTCTATTTTCTCTTCTCCAATTCTTTCTTGAAATTCCCGGCGGCATCGAAGATCAGGCCTTTCTTCACCCCATTTTGGGTAATCAGCACCAGAAAATCACCGGCTTTGTCGCTCACGGCGAAATCAACTACCGCACCAGCGTAACTTTTGGTGATATAATCGGTCACCGACGAAGGTAGCGAAACGGCATCCATTTTACAGAGTCTTCCCCCTTTGCCATCTTTTGGGCGAGGCTGCAACTCCTGCTTAAACGCACCTTTGGCATCGAACACCAGGGCTTTGCGGCTCCCGTCGGCCAGCCGCACCAGCACTACTAAATCGCCGGCGGCATCGGTAGCAGCATGTTTGATGGTGGCACCGGGATAGGTCGTGCTAACATAGCTGGCTACTAAGGCAGGCAAGGTGGCCACATCCACAATGGTCAATCCTTTACGGCCAGGGCCGTTGGCCGCCAACCGGGCACTGCTCAGGCTGGCATCGCCCGCGTCGGTAGGGTCAACTACCTTACTGCACGAGGCAAGTTGGAGTGTAAGCAGGGCAACAAACAGATACAGAACTTTTTTCATAGGAATTAGTAAATGAATGATGAAATTGAACCAGATTGGATAGGCCAGGCTACTTATATACGCTTACGTATCCAACTCTATCAACGAATACTCCTACAGCTTTAGTGAATAAAAGGTTGCTTTTCGCAAAACATTACGACCCCATAACCCAATGTTATCACCGGACTGGGTATCTTTACTGGTGTAAACGCCGATATAGTAGTACTCACAATCACTTAATAAAGCGGTTACCCGAATCGGATGAAACAGTTCGCTTTTTCTATACTCATGGCCGTTACCCTGGCCAACGCGGCCTTTGCCCAAAAACTTGTTCCGATCCAGAGCGTGTGGAAAACCGCCGTGGTTACCCCCGGCGACACAGGCATGATGCTGCCGAAGGTAGAAGCTACCGCCGTGGCCATGAACGATGCCAAAAACCTGCTGCTTACCATTCGGCTGCTGAAAGAGGCCGACCAGGTGAAAGCTCTTATTTTTGGCAGCACCATCTGGATTGATGGTAAAGGCAAGAAAAATACCAAACAGGGTATTCAGTACCCCATGCCTGAGGACCGAACCGCAGGCCCACCGGCAGCGCTGGCCAAAAACACAGATCGGAACGTGATGAAGCAGTATCTGATCGACCATAAAACCGACATGAACCTGATTGGCCTGGCCGGGGCCGATAAAGAGGGCATGCTGGCATCGCCCAAGGGCGACCCGTCGGGTATTCAGGCTTCGCTCACCCTGGAATATGGGGTCATGGTCTATCACCTCATCCTGCCGCTCGAAATCTTCGAGGTGCAGGCCGATGGCACTCCAACCGTTGCCGTTGGGTTTGAAACTAACCAGCCACAAATGCCTAAATCGACAGCCTCGCAAAACAACAGTGCTATGGGTAGTGGCATGGGCATGGGGGGAATGGGCCGTATGGGTGGCTACGGCGGTATGGGGGGCTATGGTGGCGGTATGGGTTACGGGGGTATGGGTGGCTACGGGGGCGGTATGGGCTATGGCGGGGGTGGGTTCCAGCGGAGTAGCGGCATTACCCAAACCCGGTTCTGGCTGGCCATTACCCTGGCCAAACAATAACTGCACTAAACAAACAGGTCAGCCGCTACCCGGTCGGCAAAGAGCTTGCCCGCTTCAGTCAGACGCAGCAGGCCGTTGCTATAGTCAAGCCAGCCTTTATACTGTAAATCAATAAGTTCGGTACGCATCTGGTGATCAAAACGGCTACCCAGCAAGGTATCGAGTTGGCTAACCTGGCACCCCCACTGCGTACGCAGACCCGTTAGCAAATAGTCATTCACCTGATCAGCAGGGGTCAGTTCTTCCCGCTCGGCAGGAATGTTGCCCTGCACTATCGCCTGAATATAACGGGCATTGTTGGCCACATTGGCCTGCCGACTCCCCCCATTGTACGAGTGGGCCGATGGGCCGATGCCCAGATACGGTTTCTGCTGCCAGTAGGCTGTGTTGTGACGGGCATACTGAACCTGACCGTTGGCCCCCCGTTTGGCAAAGTTCGAAATCTCGTAGTCTTCGTACCCCACGCCCGTGAGCGCGGCCCGCACGGCCACAAACTGGCTGGCTGCCAGGTCGTCATCCAGTGGCTTCAGTTTACCCTGCTTCGTCCATCGCCCAAAGGCGGTGTCGGGTTCAATAGTAAGCGCGTACGCCGACACATGCGGCACATCGAGTGCCAGCAAGCAGGTCAGGTCGGTAACTAGAACGGCTTCTGAATGCCCATAAATCAAATCGACGCTCGGGTTCCCGAAACCTGCCTGCCTGGCCCTCTGCACACAGGTTTCAGCTTCGGTGGCGGTGTGAGCGCGGTTCATCCAGCGGAGGGTGGCCTCATCAAAGGTCTGAATACCAATACTGAGCCGGTTTATATCGGAACGCAACAGCCGGAGTTTGGCCTCGGTCAGATCGTCGGGGTTCGCTTCAAGGGTAATCTCAGCGTTGGGGGCCACCACAAACTGCGCATGAATGGCCTCGAAGAGTTCAGCTAACTCGGCTTCGGTGAGCAGCGAGGGCGTACCGCCCCCAAAATAGATGGTTTCGAGCGGGCGTTTGGGCAGGTAATCGGACTGGAGTGTAATCTCTCGGGTCATGGCCGTTACCAACCGCCCTTTCTGCTGCTGATTGGTACTGAAATGAAAGTCGCAGTAGTGGCAGGCTTGCTTGCAGAACGGTATGTGCAGGTAGAGGTGCATTAGTTACCAGACAAAAACAGACATTGCGGGGTTCCATCTATAAGGGCTATCGCTGCGTCCACCGGAGGGCATTTTCTACCAGACGGACAAACTTAGCGTCTTGCCAAACGGCTGCACTATGGCCCATTGAGGTGTAAAACGTTTTCCCTTTGCCGACCGACCGATACCAGGCAACCGGGTGGTATTTGCCCATACCAAAGTTTTTATCCTTGATCCAGAGCATGTTCCCATTGGGAATAATCTTATCGCCATTGATGTACGATACGACTTTAGCCCCTTTAGGCTGACCGAAGAAGACATACCATTCGTCTTCATGCGTCCAGGAACGGGGCAGGTTGCGGGTCAGGGCTGAATCGACAGCCGTTTCTACCAGTACCTCAGCTTTTTGAAACTGTGGGCTAAGCGGATGGTGCGAAAATTCAGTGCCGAGTACGTTCGTCTGATACCAGGGCCAATGATGCGACCCATCCCCGGCTCCGTGAATCCCGATGAGTGACCCACCCGCTTCCACATACTGACCGAGGGCTTCCTGCTGTTCATCGTTCAGCACCCGGCCCGTCGAATTATTGAAGACCACCGCCTTGAACTGTCGAAGCTGTTCGGGGTTGAACACACCCCCTGCTTCGGTTTCGTATACAAACCAGCCGTTGCGCCGGGCCATCTCCTGGAAAATGGGGTTTGAAGCCTCGATGGATTCGGCGTGCCGAAAACCGGTTGTTTTAGAAAATACTAAGATAGCGGGTTGGTTCTGGAGAAAGTTAATGGCTGGTCTTTCAGTTTCATAGCTCACCGGAAAACCGTTCTGAACTTTATACATGAACAAGCTGCCCGCACCAACCAACAGCACAACCAAGCCTAAAAGGCTCCATCCAATGATTTTTACGATTTTTCTCATCATGATTAAGGGGAGAATAGTTTAACAATTGAACAGGTATCGTAATGCCAAAATCAACGTCGTAACAGGCTTCGCGGGTCTGGTCGAGTAAGCTGAATTGTTGGTAATTTGAGAAAGGACTAACAGACAAAACCCCGGTAAACACTGATGTTTACCGGGGTTTTTGACGTAAAGTGTCTGTTGCCCGAGAAGGATTCGAACCTCCACAAACAGAACCAAAATCTGTCGTCCTACCCTTAGACGATCGGGCAATTCTGCTTTTGCGAGTGCAAAGGTACGAACGTAGGGTGGCTTTCACAAGTTCCGCCGAAAAAAGTTTGCTCGATTCAGGGGTGGGGTGGGTCTCTACTGCTTCAATTCGCTGATTTCATCGAGTTGCACCGTACGGAAATGCCGGTACACCTGCAACAGAATAGCCAGTGCCACGGCGGCCTCAGCAGCGGCAATGACCATCACAAACAGGGCCATCATTTGCCCCTGCACCCGCTCAGGGTCGTGCTGACTGAACGCCACCAGATTAATATTCACGGCGTTAAGCATCAGTTCAACACCCATTAGTACCATAATGGCGTGCCGCTTAAGCAGCACCACCGCCAGCCCAATGCTAAACAACCCCGCAGCGGTCAGGAGAAAGATAGTTATCATATCTGTGTAGGGGTTGCCCCTATTTTACACTCGCCAAATACGCTGCGCCTACCAATGCGGCCAGTAGCAGGATACTGATAAGTTCGAAGGGGAGTACAAACTCGGTCATGAGTTGTTTGCCTACAGTGTCGAGGGTGGTGGTGGCGGTAGAAACCGGGCGATCCAGTAGGGTAAAGTTGGCCCGGAGTAGCAGGCTGTATAAACTGGCAAACAGGCCACCTGCCACCAACAGGGCTATAATACCACTCCGGTGCTGGGTAAGGATACTATTGGGTTGCTGACTGTTGGCTACGGCCTGCTGCCGATGGGTGAGCATCACGCCAAAGATAACCAGTACCAGCACGCCCCCCACGTAAATCATGATCTGGGCCACGGCCAGAAAATCGGAGCCAGCCAGCACAAACAGACCGGCGACCCCCAGCAAGGTGAGCAGCAGAAAAAAAGCGGCATACAGCACGTTGCGGGTCAGCAGAATAGCTACTGCACTGCCCAGCGTGAGGGCCGAAAAAATAACCTGTATTCCGGTGTCAACTGATTCCATGTGTTACGCTGGTTTATCCGTTTCGTTCCCTGAATTAGCAGGCGGTTTAGGCATTGTCGGCTTCATAATGGGCCGAAACGCCGGTTTCCTCAGCGGGGGCGGGGTTTCGGCTACGGGCGGTTCTATCGGCGTAGTGTTATCGACCAGGTTACTGTCTGACCGCTCAGCAACTGCGCCGGTGGCAATCTGCTCGGCCTCAGTGGGCGTAGCCTCGGCAGGTGCGGCAGGTTTAGGCGGGGCAGGCTTGAACAATGGGCGTTTGGGTGCCGATGTACTTGTAGCGGCTGGGGTAGCCACGGGTTTAGTGGCCAGTTGTTGCGCTTTCAGTTCTTCTTTCTCCCGCACAAACTGCTCATATAAGACCCGTTTCTCCTCGGCCTCGTCGGGGGAAAGGTTGCCGAAATGATACGTCAGCTTGCCCAGGTCAAACTCACTATAATCGAACTTCTTCTCCATCGTGAGGCACTCGGTAGGGCAAACCACCGTGCAAAGGCCGCAGTAGCAGCACTTGGCCATGTCAATGTCGAATTTGGCCGCGTATAACCGGATGGGCGACCCGTCGGAGGCCCGGCCTACTTCTCCTGTGGCTTTGATGGGGTCGATGGTAATACAATCGACGGGGCAGATTTTAGCGCATTTGTCGCACACAATGCAATCGTCCATCTCGTTATGCAGCCGGTAGCGACCGTTGTCGGGAATGGGTAGTTGCTCATGGGGGTATTGCAGGGTAACCAGGCCGGTTTGCTGGTCGAAGTAATTGGCAGACGCTACGCCCATGGCTGCCCGTCGGTGGGTAGCCTGCCGCAGGTGCCGAAACGTGAGTTTCAGCCCCGTCAGGGTAGTGCGAATGCCCGCATTTATATCGGTGAAATAGCCCATGCCGGGGCAAAGGTACAACGGTTAGGCAAACATATCGCCTACCACAAAGGCTAACTCCGCCACCACGGGTGCGGCCGTAATACGGTCGGTGCTTTGGTAAATGGCGAGGGTTTCGGGCGCGGTATAGGCATATACCCGCTGCCGTTTCGGCACAATATACCACACCAGTTGCGCGCCCCCATCGAAATAGTCCTGAATCTTCTCTAGTACATCCTCGTGCGACTCCGAGTCGGACAGGATTTCAATGGCAAAGAGCGTATTGACCCGCTCGCCCCGACGGATGGCGGCTTTCTGGTCGGCAGTAAAATGGGTTAGGTAAGGAATACGCTTGCGAACACCATCTACGTAAGAATCTATTTCGGGTAATAATTCAGCACCTTGCTGGAAGGCTGATGTATGAATAAACTGACGATTCAGGTAGCTGGCAATAAAAAGTTCGTTCTGTTTCATGGCAGGTTTAGGGATGATTTGCCCCCGAACGAACTCATAACTGCCGTCGGTGCCGGGCTGGTGCTGCCATTGCTCAAACTCATCGACAGTGGTGAGCCATGTGGGCAGGCTTTCAGATTCTGGTTTGTTGATGTTCTTTGTTAGGGATGAGGTCGCAGTTGTGAAGTCGCTTACGTCCTTCTTGTCTTTGAGGTTAACTGCCCCGGAACCGGCTAATTTGTCAATCTTATGTTTCATTACCTCAGCAACGTCTTCATCTGTTGCCTTCCGTAGGTTTTCGCACTCATGCAGGTTGGAGATATAGGCCGTCACGGATCCGCTATAGGCCCGAACCAATGTGTAGATAGTCATGTCCTTAGCCTTCAACACCTTTATTAACTCTGTGTTAGCATCTGGCAGGATTATACCCACCTTGAAACTACCAGTAACTTCATGCAAGGCCATTTCGCCGTTTTTCACGGATACGTACATACCGGCGAAAATTGACGGGTTAAACTGGCTTACTTCGATAGCCGTTATAAGCCGGGCCTTAGCCAACGCTGCTAAGGAGTTGGCCGTTACCATTTCTTTTGAGTAGGCAACCAGCGTAAGTAGGTTCCTCTTATGGTTTTCCCGGTTAAGTGCCAAACTTTCCTTGCTCAATTTCACACCGTCTATAGGTGTAAGGATTGGAGCAAACTTTGGCATTGGCACTACCATAGCAGGAGCAGCATCAGGAGCAGGGGTGGTGAGTGATGTGGGTAGGCTTTCAGATTTTGGGGGTATAGTCAGCATGGCGATTTCAGGATGTTAACAAAGATACCGCATTACAACCCCACAAAGTAATCGTACCCACGCTCGGCCCAGAAATCGCGGGGACGCTCGTCGGTAAACACAATGGTGCCGATGCGTTTGAGATTTTTCACGCCGTATTTAACCGGAATAATGAGCCGTAGTGGGGCACCGTGCGGGCCGGTGATGGGTTGCCCGTTCACCTCGTAGGCCAGCATCGTTTGGGGATGCAGGGCACTGCCCATGTCTATCCCCACGTAATAGCCCTTGTCGGGGGTTTCCATGCCCACGTATTGATACCAATTATTGGGCTGATCAGGGGTAGCGGCTCCGGTTTTACCACCCAGGCCGTATTTCTGCACAAAATCCAGCAACCGCACCCCCCCCCAGTGCTGCACTTCGCTCCAGCCTTCGATGCACTTAAACTCATAAATCATCTCGTGCTTCGGTAATTGCTTGATCTCATCGAGCGATACTGTCAGCACTGGCTTGCCGGGTTGCTCTACCCGTACGGTATAGCCTTGGGCAGCGGGGACGGCCGAGCGGATACCATCCCAGCCGTTTACGCGGGGATTGGCGGCTGCCTGCTCTTTGGGGAAGGTAGGGGCCAGGTGAGTCGGGCTGAGGATGCCCCGGCCAACGCCCGCATTGGCCTCCAATACCCGGCGCAGGGGTCGTTTCACCCCCGCATCAGCGGGCGATGTGCCAATCCATTTCCAGAGGCCAAACGGCACGATGGCGGCCAGCCCAAACCCAATAAAGGATAACATGGTACGCCGACGAATCTGCTGTTCGCTGACCTGCTCTTCGGCCATGGGTTTATGCCTGGGTGATTTCATTTTTGCGTTCGATTCCGGTTATAACACTTTGAAAATTATGCCAGCCTGCCCGAATGACCTGCCCAATATGAATGAAAAAAAACAGTACATAGCCAATGGTAAGGGCAAAATGTATGAGCCGGGCCATCTTATACCCACCCAGCAGGGTGGTGAGCCAACTTACCTGAATAGGCTTATAAATGGCCAAACCCGTCAGCAGGGAGCCAAGACCCATCACCAGAATGGCGGTATAGGCAATGCGTTGCGCCCCGTTATACTTGACCTGGGGCGGTGCCGTTTTCCGAATGCCGAGGTCGTGCAGGGTTACCACCCAGGCCTCTTTAAACGAATGCCGGTTAGGCAACAGCAGCCGCCACTCCCCCGACCAGAACGTGTACGTCACGTAAAGGATGCCATTGATGGTAAACAGCCACATGAGCGCGAAGTGCCACGACATACCCTCGGCCAGCCGGAACGGAATACCTAAGGCGGTGAAAACCCCCTTCGGGAAGAAGTTGACCAGCACAAATTGACCAATCTGAATTTTGTAGGGGTGGTAGGCCCAATAAATGAGTAAGCCACTCCAGATCATCACGAATAACACCGGAAAGTTAATCCAGTGAAACCAGCGGATAGCGAGGGGGTGTTTATGAACGATGCGGGGCATGAGTGAATTGGTGATTGAGTGAATTGGTGATTGAGTGAATAGCTGACGTATCTTTTATTCACTCAATCACTCATTTAGTAAGTTCCTGAACCAGCCGGTCGGCTTTGTAAATATAGCGCATGGCGGCAATAATGGCACCAGCATGAACAGAAATGCTGCGGTTTTTATCGGGGACAAAAATAAAGTCGCCGGGCAGGCTCTCCATGTTGCCATCGAAGACTAAGCCAACAGCCTCGCGGTTTTTATTGAACATCGGGCTGCCAGAGTTACCCCCAATAATGTCGTTGGTCGAGATAAAGCACATGGGCTGTTTGAGTAACTCGGCGGGTGGGTTCATCCAGCGCGTGGGGAGATTCCAGGGGGCTTTGTTGCCAAAGGAGTAGTTACGGTCATACAGCCCCGCAAAGGTGGTGACAATGGGGGCAACGGTGCCATTGTAGGGATAGCCCTTCACAATGCCATCATTAATCCGCAACGAAAACGTGGCATCGGGCGGAATGCTGGTGCCGTAGGTATCGTAGAGCAGCCGCCCCACCTGACTCCGCAGCACCTGCTGGCGGTCGTTGATTTGCTTGGTTTCGCGGCTGGCGGTTTCGTAACGCGGAAAGGCAATACGGGCCAACACTAGCATGGGGTCGCTGGAGGCAGCAATCATGCCCCCACCCCGCGTCACGAGGTCGTCGATGAAAGCGGGGTCGGTTAGTTTGGTGTTTTGCAGTATGTAGGCAGCGGCTTCCTGCGGGGTTCGGCGTTTACCATCGGCGGCAGTCAGGGCGGCTTTGACATATGGATCATCGGGGCCGAGGGCGGCCTGTGCTTCGGTGAGGTGGGCAGCCAGGTAAGCCTGCTCAAGCTGCCGGTTTTTCAGCACAGGAGCTTGAATCAAGCCTTTAGCGCGGTCGGCAGCCTGGGGTTGGCGTTGCACCACCTCGCCATACTGCGCCAGCAGTGAGGCAAATGCCAGCACCTCACCCGTAGCCAGTGGGTTGGGCGATAGATATGTATTATCGGTAAAATTTTTGCGCAGAGCACTCACATTACTGGCAATATCGTCCCAGATTTTCAGCCGGGCGGTATTGGCCGCAGCCGCGCTGGTACTGGCACCCCCCGCCGTCGATGTTCCCCCTGCCGTCCCGGTTGTGATGCTGGCTCCGGGCTGGCTCACGCCGTTCTGCACATCGGTTTTAAACTGCCGTTCAAACGCCCCCTTGCGGGCTAGTAAATATGGATCGCGGAGACCGGCGAGTTGGCCGGAATAGGCTTTGTGCGAGTTCTCGAAGGAGAATATTTCGTTCAGCACACTATCGCTTTTAGCCACGGCATTGTAGGCTTGCAGCGCGTTAGAGCGGTTGCGCAGGAGTTGCAGGATATACGGCATCCGCAAATCACGGTCGAATTCAAGTTCAGCAACAGTTTTTAGCCGTTCGGTGCTGCCAGGGTTGCCAGTCACAAAAATGGGTTCATTCTCGCGGATACCGTTAGTATTGAACTTAAAAAAGTGGGTAGTCTTCAGCGGCTTGCCGCCATCATAGACCCGAAAAAACGAGCAGTCGAGGGCGTAGCGCGGATAGGTAAAGTTATCCGGGTCACCCCCAAAAAAGCCAAGTTGGAGTTCGGGCATAAACACCAGCCGCACATCGGTATAGCGTTTAAACCCATACAGGGCGTAGCGGCCCCCGTTATAAAAGGTAATGGTCTGGAGTTCCAGCCCTTGCCAGCCGGGTTTGCTGCTATACTCGCGCTTGATGGTCTCAAATTCGCGCTCACGGGCCTGAATCTGACTCTGCTCGGTGCTGCCGCCCGCACTCATGGCTTGCTGCACCCGCATGGTGATGTCGGCCAGTTGCCGCAACTGATCCACAAACAACCCGGTTACCGGGCGTTCTTCGGCGGGAGTTTTGGCAAAAAAACCAGTGGCATTCAGGTCTTCGCCTTTCCGGGCCACCCCCGTTCCCGACTCGCGGGCGCAGTGATGATTGGTCATAACCAGGCCATTGGCCGATACAAAGGAGGCCGAACAATAATCGGCGAAGCGCAGCGAGGCCAGACGCACCTCGTCAAACCATTTTTCGTCGGGGGTGAAGCCGTAGGTTTTCTGGAAGTATTCCTTTGGTGGATTGTCGAAGGTCCACATTTTGCCCATATCGAACGGGCCAGCCTGTACAGTATCGAGCGGGGTTTGAGCCTGAGCAGTCAGCAGCGTACCCAGTAAGAAAAGACCGGCGAGGGGGCGGCCTAAAAAAGACGTTAGTTGCATTGCGTTAAGGAGAGCCAATGAGTTGTGTAAACGTAACGATTTTAGGGCAATACCTGTTGCCAACAAAAAAAAGTTGCCGGTTTACTTGACTCTACCCTTACGTCATACCCTATTTTTACTGCATCGATCCAATCAGCAGGCACAATGAAGCAGTATTCGGTGAAGCAAGTAGCCAACATGGCCGGGATTAGTATTCGGACGCTCCATTATTACGACCGGCTCGGGTTGCTGAAACCGGCTGTACGCACGGAGGCCCACTACCGTCGCTATGGCCAGCCGGAGTTACTGCGGTTGCAGCAGATTCTGTTTTATCGGGAGTTAGATTTCTCGCTCGACGAGATACGGACTATTCTTCAGCAACCAGCCTTCGACCTGGCTACGGCCCTGCGTAACCACAAACAAGCCCTGATAGTCCGTCGGGATCGGCTCACAACCCTGTTGACTACTATCGACAAAACCATTGATCAACTAAACGGAACAAAAACCATGATGACCGACGACGAATTATACGCAGGTTTCGGACAGCAACAGGGGCTGGCTTACCGGCAGGAGGCCACCCAGCAGTATGGCGAAGCGGTAGTAGCCGCGAGTGAGCAGCACCTCCGGCAAGGCGGAAAAGCCTATTTTGAGCAGCTAAAAGCCGAGCAGCAGGCCATTACCGCTACCCTGGCTACCATCACCCACCTCGACCCGGCCAGTGCCGTTGTGCAGGAGCAGATTGCCCGGCATTATGCCAATATTCTGGCCTTTTGGGGAGGAGCCGTTCAGGATACCCGGAGTGCCTACAAAGGACTGGCCCAACTCTACGCCGACGACCCCCGGTACACCAGCCAGAACGGGCAAGCCAACCCCGCTTATGCTGCTTTTCTGCGGGCGGCCATGCTGTATTTTGCCGCTTAGTCGGCTTCCTCTTTAATCAGCGTCCTGATTTGTTCTCCCATGGCGGGGGTTACGGTAACGCCATGCACCGTTTGGGCGTGTTCGGCGGCCTGGCGCAATACGTCTTCGTCGGTAGTGCCTTGCACTATGGCCGGGCAGTCGAAGCCAACATCGTGGCAATGTAAGGTTTTCATGGGCATTGATTGGTTTGATTAATTGATGATTAGCGGCAAATGCTACAGGTTGGCGAGAGTTGGTAGAGGAATTTGCGTGAATTCGAAATTGACCCTGTACGGAGAGGATAGCTGATAATGCCGTTATAGTAGGCAATAACCGTATAGTCGGTATTGGAGGCCAGGTTTCGGATATACCCCCGTCCATTCACTAAAGTGGTGGGTGCCCAATAGACCGAGGGAGTGCCGGGTTTGCCGCAAAATAGGGTAACGGTTGGGTTTATTTCTACCTGTTTTCCGTTGGGGCAGGTAGCCTGCACATAAAAGTATACCTCGACAGGTCGGGGCGGAAATGCGTACCGAACATCAATATTCCCGCATCCGGTATTCGTAAACCGGCCCAATACGCCACCTTCCGGGGTCATCAGCACAAGTTCAAAATTTTGCTTCGGTGCGGTGCGGAACGATAACCGGCGACTTTGGCTGGTGCCACCGGCAAAATAGTAGCCACCACGCCGGAGTTCGTACCGATAGGGGTAGTTGTCGGGGAGGGTGGTCAGGGTGTAGTTGAGGTCACAATCGGGTGTAAACGTCTGTTTGATAATACTAAATAGATTCACGAGCCAATCCCAGAATGACAGGTGGGTGATTTGCATACTGACCACTAATCCGGCTCCCTGTTGCTCTACCATACCCTGTTTTTCATAGACCCACTCGCCGGTTTGCTCGTTATAGCTATAGATCAGAATCGGCTCTCCAGCCATGTATGGCTTGTCGGTAGCCGGGTTCAGTGCCGTTGGCGATACACTCATCTGCACCGTTACAGGCTGACTGAAAGTCGATACGGCCTGCCTGCGCTCATTGACCATTTTAATGGCAACAAATCCGCCTGGACTGACCGGAAACGTAGTATTGCTGCGCCCCTCTATATCTTTGGCGATAGGCGCATCAAGGCCGCCCGGAAAGGCTTTTAGTGCAGCCGCGCTCTCGCCCGAAAACGTAACCACCGAGGCTACTATCGTCCCTGTTACAGGTTGACCTTTAGCGTCTTTCAGTACTGTATTAGCCGGAATCTGCATGAGCGTTTTCGTAGCCGAAACAGAATCGCCCCCAGCATTCGTAACCTGGATTTGCTGGTCAGCGAGCGTGGCACCACTTGCATTCGTTTGTAGCGTGCGATTCAGGGCAGCTACACCAACGGGTGTATCGCTTTGTTTGACTAACCGGATGACAAAGAGTTCGTTTAACGCCTGACTAAGCCGCAGGGTTTTACCGGACGATACATAGCCATCGGCATCTACCACAATTCGGAGTTCGGCAGGGGTGGCTTCGGTGGGGGAGGTTCCTTTCAGGCCGAGGTAGAGGTCTCCTTTTTCGGTCGTAAAATTCAGAGCTGAGCTGCCGTCAAACGTGACAGTTCGGCCCGCATCTTTACCAAAAAGACTTACCCGAACAGGGATTGTGAGTGGTTCTTCGGTTTTAGCGTCCACAATCAGTCCCTGCACAATGGTGGGTGCAGGCTGGTAATTGAGCTTATAGGCAATATTGTTGAGTGGATCCACATGGGCTACATCGTCAAGGTATTGGCAGCCCGTCAACAGGCCTAGCAGGGTGCTCAGCAGGGTGGCTTTCCAGAGCGGTCGGTTTGTTTGTAAAGCGGTTTTCATGGCAGAATAGGCGAAAGAAATGAGTTAAAGTTTATACGATACACCGAGGATGAGAATAGGGTATAGTTTCAGTACGCGCAGGTTATACTGCATAATGGGCCATTGCTCGGCAAATGGTTCGAGCATCCCGGTGCTATGCAGCTTAACGGTGGGTGGTTCTGGTTGAGAAAACACACCCATATCGAGCATGAACTTGAACCGGCGACGGGTGTAGGGATTCCCCCAGCCTACACCGATATAAGGAGCTACTTTGGGGTAATCGACCTGGCCGGTTACTGTGCCCACTTCATCGGGCGAAAATGAGAGTTGATTCAGGACAAGCGGTTTTGTAGGAGTGCCGGTAAAATTAGCTCGGTTCATATTCCCGAATACTCCACCCGTAAGCCCGCCCGTTTGAACGGGTATACATCGGCCATCAGATTTATGGTCATGAGTTGTTCGGTATAGCGGTAGAGCATCTGGATATTATCGGTCTCGTTACCCTGATTCAGCGTACCCTTGTAGTAATAGGCACTTACGCCCAGCCGGGCAGCCAGGTGGCGGCTAATGGAATGCCCCAGTGCCAGAGCCAGCCCATCGGTGCCTGCCTGAAATACCAGCGCGAATCCGGGATGCCAAGCAGGTAGTGGGCGAATGGCCTGAACGACTATAGTTCGCTGACTACGAGCTGAATCAGACTGACTGTGAACCAGTAAAGGCAGCATAAGGAGCAGCGTAATGAGTGACATATACATCAGCGTATACTATTTATCGTTAGGCAAAACTTAGAAAAGCCAGCAGAATAATCAGCGTAATTATCAGGAAGACAACCCAGTCGAAGTTTTTGCTGGTAATCCAGCGGCTAAACCAGCTTTGTTCGGGCAAATGGTTATGCGGTCTCATGGCTAGTATCCTGGTAAGGGCAGAAAGTAAAAAAAGCATACTTAGAGTTTATACGAGATACCGAAACTGGCAACCGGGTAGTATTTCAGGGCACGTAGGTTATCCTGAATCACTGCGCCCTGATCGGAAGACGGTTCGAGCAAGCCGGTTGAGACAAGTGTTACTTGGGGTGACTGCTGGGCAAAAAAGCCGATGTCAAGCATGAATTTTACGCGGCTGCGGGTGTACGGATTACCAAACCCAATGCCTGCATACGGAGCAATTTTGGCGAAATTGACTTTACCATCCAGCGTGCCGACTTCCGTTGGTGTAAACGAAATATCATTGAAGGTTACGGTTTTGGCAGGCATCCCGAAAAATGTGATCTGGTTGAGATTATAGAATGCTCCGCCCGTAAGCCGGAAGCCTGTCCGTTTAAATGGATAGATATCAAGCATCAGGTTCGCGCTTTGCAGTTTGGCTTTGTAGTCGATGCCCATCTGCACGTTGTCCGTAGTTTTGCCGCTTTTGGTCGTGCCAATGTACGTAAACAAATTAGCTCCCACGCGGACACCTACGTGGCGATTGATGGAGTGTCCAATACCCAGCCCAATGCCCGTAGTACCTGCCGAGAGCATCAGGGCAAAACCAGGACGATACGTAGGCAGGGGAGCAATTTGCCGGGGAGCCACAACCGCACGGGTCGTAAGTGAATCAGATTGACTATACGCCATAACGGGCAGGGCCAGCAGGAGAGAAAGGAGAGGAGTGTTCATGTACTTTTTTTGATGAGTTGGTTTGATGAGTCAAAGTTGGCTTATTAAAAAGCGCAAAAGGGGCCAAACTCATCTGTAGCAGGGTTAGGCTAATAAGCGGTGGATTTGACTTGACAAGTGGCGAAAGGGGAAAATCTCCCCACCAGCACAGGGCTGATGCGGAGAGGGTGGGGTTAATTAATTTTAGAACTGACTACAGCCCAGAGGTGATGAAATGGGCATTTTGAGACACTTTTCAGGGATTCCGAGCGGTTGTTCAGGCGGGTTTCTTCGGCAGCATCAAGTTGCTTCTCTTCTTCCCGATAGGCTTTTTGCAGGGTTTTCAGGCGGTCGAAATCAGGGTGTCCATCGCGCAGGTGACTCAGCATCGACCGATTGACGGCCCCAATGGTACTAGCCCGCACACTGAAAAACGATTCCTCAGAATTGATGTAGGCTGCTAACGAGTTGGCCTGGTCAATATCGGGGTTGAGGGCAACGGGCCGATGTCGGGCGGCTACCAATGGGTTAAGCGGGTTATGCTCACGCACCCGGTTCTGCAAGTTGAAATTGTGCTGAATGGCATCTTTGGCTCCGGCCAGCGAGGGCGACGAGCCAACTTGCAAAATTGGCAGTTTGAAATGACCATCATACCAGGTCATTATGTGGGTGTGCAGCCGCACACACTCCTGCGAGATCATCCGCCATAGCCAGCGGTCGGGGTCACTCAAGGCGGGTTTCAGCAGGGCAACGGCTACCTCGTGGGTGGCTTTCGGGTGTTTGGGGTTGGTGGTAATGCCCGTCAGTGCATCGACCACTGCACAGCCTAACCGGGCGGGGAGCTGCTTCAGCAAGTCGCGGGCAATGGCCTTCGATTCGCTCGCACTGGTAGCCCCGAAGTTGCCCCGAAATTTTTGGTATTGGGCATACGACAATCCCTCGGCCAGCGCATCGAAGCACTTCTGAATGCAGGGGAACAGCGTATTGCCCCATTTCAGGTGTTCGTAGGCCTGCTGTAGCTGGGCCTGGTTGTCAGTGGTCTCATAACAGGCAATGCAATCGGTGGCAAAGCGGATGTGTTCGTTAATCTCAACGGCGATGATTTCGGGGGCGATATGGAACGACCGGAAGGGGTTCATCAGCGTTTCGGGGCCATAGTGCGGGTGCTGAATAGCCTCCGTAATGTGCGCCGTACCGACAAACTCCCGATAATCGGTATCCTGAGCATCGACTACTACGTTTTTCAGGTTGTTATACCAAACGCGCATATCGTGGTCGGCCTGGGCAATGAACTGTTGCATCTGGCACGTTACATCACCCAGCCCCTGGTGTTTCATCACCATCCCCAGCCCTGAATCGGCCCCGCAGTCAGATGGGTACAGCACCTGATATTGCCGCAGTAATGCCTTATCAAATGCTTTTTTGGTATGCAGAAAAGCATCGTAGTTTGGTGAGTCGGTAATGCTCAATGCCAGTGGTTCCCCATCAAAATCATTGCAGCCGCCCAACTCACCCGGTATCCGGCTTAGTTGCGTCATGCAGGCATTGAACCCTTTGAACACAAGCAGCATCTCGGCGGCTTCAGCCACATTGCCTTCAGTCAGCCATGTGGTGGCCTGTTCGAGCAGGGCTGTCATGTTGATGAGCGCGACCTCGGCTCCCTGAAACACCGTTTTAATGGCACTGGCGTATCCCGGCTGGGCAATGGCGAACGACTCCCGGGCGGCTGTCAGCGCGTCGATGTTTTGGACCTGGCGGTAGGTGGTAGCTACGTAGCCCACGTGGTTATACAGGCCGGGCCGTGTATCGGTGGTATTCCAGTTGATTTGATCGAAGGTATTCATGGCGTTTGGCGCAAGCAGTTCGTGTTTGTTCGATACCCCAAAGTTGGGGTATCGCTACAGGCCAGATGACGGGATTTAATAACCGGCGGTATTCAGCAAAAAAGCGGTGGATTTTACTTGGCAACTGGTAGCCCATAACCGGAAGAAGAACAAAACCGGCTAAACACAAATTGACCCTGCCGGGGAGTAGCTCAATTTTCTACTCTTATCCCAACAAGGCCAACGGAATCAGTTACTTAGCAACAGCTATTGACACAAATTTGCGGTTGCGGGAATGGCAATCTGCTGACTATAGATTCCATACGTTGCTTTGGTACGTACCGTAAAATAATTGGCTTTACCCGCATACGTTATCCGGCATGAATAGTCGGTATTGGGTTCCAGATCGGTCATTGTCGCTTTGCCGAACTCTAAACTACAGCCATACTTATAGTCCGAATCAGACTCATATGGTTTTTTATACCAGACGTTGGCAAATGGATAAATCAGGGTATTGGCATTGTTGGCACAATACCCCCATATGTCGAAAGCAACGGATGCCCTTGCCGGGAATCTGACAGTAGTCAACACATTGTTTTGGCAGGCTTTTATCTTGCCCTTGTATAATGTTTGGCCATAGGTCGTCGAGATAATGACCTCATAATCTTTGTTACCTACTACATCCGTCCCCAAAAGAAGCGTTTTACTACGAGACGATTTAGCATAATCCTGAGAAGCATTCTTCATCCACCAGGACTGAGACTGGAATTTATACGTATAATTATCAGGCAGTGAGGGGAGGGTGACGTACGTATTTCGGTAAACGGGTCGCGAAGGTGTCTTAAACAGATAGTAAAAAAAGTCGTAGATATTCCCCCACCAGCCAAAATCAGTCAGGTGCATCGTGTAAAAGCGGGCTACTAAACCGGATGCCTGCTGCTCAACTATCCCTTTATGCTCATACGTCCACTCGCCGGTATAATCGCTATAGCTGTAGGTCATCAGTGTGTCGCCTGCGGCATAGGGTTTAGTCGTAGCCGGATTGATTGCCGAAGGAGCTATACTCATGGTTATCCAGACAGGCTTGCTGAATGTAGCTACCGTTTGCCCATTGCCGTTCGTTAGTTTTATCGCTGTAAATCCGCCGGGTTTCATGGGGAATCGGGTATCCGTGCTGCCATTAAAATCGGTAGCTATGCTTGCGTTACCTCCGCCCGGAAATACACGCATGGCCGCACTGCTCTCACCCGAAAAAGCCACTAAGGAAGCGGTTACGTTACCCGTCACAGGCTGGCCGCTGGCATCTTTCATTACCGTATTGGCAGCTATTTGCAGCCGGGTTTCCATGGCCGGAACGGAATCACCTACGGCAGGCGACTTTACCTGTATCTGCTGGTCGGCCAGTATAGCACCGCTTGCGTTGTTTGTCAGCGTACTGGTGGTAGCTGCCACACCGTCGGGTGCATCGCTCTTTTTAACCAGCTGAATCGTAAATGGGTCATTGATTGCCTGCGTCAGTTGCAGGTTGACACTGGATGACACATACCCGTCGGCCTCAATCAGGACCCGCAGTTCGGCAGGGGCGGTTTCGGTAGGAACGCTGCCACGGACTCCTATCTGGAAGTTGCCTAATTCGGTTTTGTAACGGGTAATACTCCGGCCGGCAAAGTCAACGGTTCGGCCTGCATCCTTCCCGACTATGATTACGTTAACCGGCACGTCGAGCATGGAACCCGTTTTCGCATCGACCACCATGCCTTCTACTAAGGTAGGCGCGGGCTGGAAATTGAGTTTATAGGTAACACCATTAAGTGGCTTTACCTCAGCCATGTCTTTGATTTCCTGGCAACCTACCAATAGGCCCAGCATTGTGGTCAGGACGGTCGCTTTCAGGACAGGACGTGACAGGTTAGAGAAGAGTGTCATGATACTAAATTTTGGGGTGATGGAACAAAGTTGGTGTGTAGCTACCGGCCCGATGGCTATACTTGGTAGCTGGCAGTGTTCGGCAAAAAAGCGGTAGCTTTGGTTTTACAACTGGTAGGTGTTACAGCGAGTAGCTTTCTGCATCGGCCAAACTTTTAGCTGTATCAAGCCGTTAACGTCGCAATAATCCTCGACAAAAAGCCAATGAAAACCCTGCTTCTGCTTACCCTGTCTGTTACTACTGCGCTGGCTATGCCTGGTATCCCTCCGAAAAAACTGACTTTGCCCGCCCAATCAAACACTACCCGGAACAGTCTATTACCTGATCCTGACAATGGTGGGCTGAAACTGGCTCCCGGCTTTAGGGCATTGGTTT